>CAYQVL010000052.1:0-8713 GCA_964420825.1 uncultured Sphingomonadaceae bacterium | reverse complement strand
GGTCTACACCTATGGCGGCCCGTTCTACGCAGGCTGGGGGCTGACCGAGGATCGACTGCAATTCGATCGGCGGCGGCGGCGGTTGAACCTCGACGAACTCGTCGCAGGGACGCTGATCGCCTATCCGCGCTATATTCACCCGCCGACCGGCCTGCCTTGCACTCCTGAGGAAATCATCGCCTGGCTCGCTACCGATGCACCTGCCCCCGGTCACAAAAGATGGCGCTGGATGCGGGCGCTCTGGGCAAGCTTGAGCGGCGCAAAACCGGTCAAGTATTAGCGGTAACGTATTCTCAGTAGCTTGTGCGTCTGGAGCGTCAGCCGCCATTGCGGATGATCGCCGACATAGGCCATCGTCTCGGCACGCGCCGCTTCGCCATCCTCGCAATCCATCGGCTGGAGCAGGAAATGGTCGAACGACCAATGCAGTAGATCGGCGGGATCGATCCCGGCTTGCGGCCAGACCAGTTTGAGTTCGTCGCCTTGCCGCTGGACGACGTCGCTCTCCGCCTTGGGGCTGACGCACAGCCAATCGATTCCGGGTGGCGCGGGAAGCGTGCCATTGGTCTCGACAGCGATTTCGAACCCGGCGGCATGAAGCGCATCAATCGACGCCGCATCGAGCTGGAGCAGCGGCTCGCCGCCGGTGCAAACGATATAGGCGCAGTCGCGATCGTCGCCCCACAGTGCGGCTGCTTTAGCTGCAACTGCCGCAGCATCGGAATAGCGACCGCCATTTTCACCGTTGGTGCCGGCGAAATCGGTGTCGCAGAAGCGGCAGACCGCGTCGCCGCGATCGCGTTCGCGGCCCGTCCATAAATTGCATCCGGCAAAACGCAAAAAGACCGCGCGACGCCCCGCCTGCATACCTTCGCCCTGCAGCGTCAGGAACATCTCCTTGACGGCATAGCTCATGATTTTGACGCATAGCGGGTCGGGTCGCGCAATCCGGACTCGGAAAAGCCCTTGGCGCGCAGCCGGCAGCTGTCGCATAGCCCGCAATGCAAGCCGCCGGGCGCGGGATCGTAACACGACCAGCTCATCGCGGCGTCGAGCCCGAGGCGGTCGGCCTCGTGCGCGATATCGGCCTTGGTCATGTCGAGCAGCGGCGTGTGGACAGTAAAGCGATCACCCTCGACGCCGGCCTTGGTGGCGAGATTGGCCATCGTCTCGAAGCTCTCGACGAATGCGGGGCGGCAATCGGGATAGCCCGAATAATCGAGCGCGTTGACGCCGATGAACAGGTCGCGCGCGCCCGCCGCCTCGGCCCAGCCAAGGCATAGCGAAAGAAAAATCGTGTTGCGCGCCGGCACATAGGTCACCGGAATATCGGTTCCGACGCCCGCTTTGGGCACCGCAATATCGGTTGTCAGCGCTGATCCGCCGAACTGCGACAAATCGAGCGGCAGCACGATGTGGCGTTCGACATCGAGGGCTGCGGCCACGCGCGCCGCCGCCTCGAGTTCGACCCTGTGGCGCTGGTTGTAATCGACGGTCAGCGCAAGCAGCCGATACCCCGCCTCGCGCGCCAGCCCGCCGACGACCATCGAGTCGAGTCCGCCCGAAAGCAGCACGGCGGCATATTTTGGCTTGTCCACGGTCATCGCGCGGGAGCTATGCCCACTGCCGGCCCTGCGCAAGCGCCAGGCGCCAAATAAAAGGCCGCTCCGAAGAGCGGCCAGGGTGGCCTTGCGGCCTGCTTGGGAGGAAAATGTGCCCTGAACCCGGCACGCCATCCTCAATAGCGGAACATGGTAAACGACGGATTAACGTCCATCCCGTCTCGTCACGAACAGCTGCCGGTTCGCCGCGCTTCATAGGTGTGATGGAAGGGGCTGCCCTGATCGATGCCCTGTGTGTCGACTCTTGCCAGCCGCGGCGTTTCGACGCGGACCAACGTCTGCCCCCATCCTGCGCCGCCGCACTCGTACCGCACGGTAATCTCGGTTGCGGCGCTGCTGAGCACGCGGCGCGTACAGCTGCGCGCTCCGTGCCTCAGCTGCAGCAATTCATTGGGATCGCGCATGCAGACAGTGCGCGTCGGGCTCGCCGTGCCGCCGCCGATGCTGCGCAACTGCCATAACCCAGCCTGCAGGTCGGCCAATGCGCTAGCGGGCGCCTGAGCGACGCCGGACACCGCGAGCAGCGCGAAACCCGCCAGCCCGAACAGTCCGATTTTCCGCGGTCTTATGCTACGCATCGTTCGTCCTTAGCGCCGATAGCTACTCCCGCAATTCGGCGACTTTATAGCACAATTGTGGTGAACCCTGCATGACAGGCGGACAAACCCGTTATAGTTCAGCGAGTTCGACCGGAAAACTGCGCGCGCAAAATTCGCAATCGACGCGGATCACGCCATCCGAATCGGTCATTTCGACGCGTTCGTCAGCGGGAAAACGGGCAATAACGGTGCGAATATGGGCCGGATCGCAACGGCAGCCTCGTGTCAGAACGGTCTGCGGCAGGACGCGGATCTCGGCCTCTTCGTGAAACAGCCGCCAGACGATCGTATCGAGCCCGACCTGCGGATCGGTAAGCTCATCGGCGGTCAGCGTTTCGCCGAGAGCGCGCACATGCTCCCACTCGGAACGATCGAGCCGGACATGGATGCGCTCGCGGCCTTCCTCGCCATCGGCAAGATGCTGGAGCATCATCCCGCCGGCGATGGTCGCGCCATCTTCACCCTTGTTGACGGCGAGACGCACGAGGCTTGGAATCTGTTCGGATTGGGCGAAATAGCTTTGCGCGGCTTCGGCCAGCGAAGCCCCTTCGAGCGGCACGATCCCTTGATAGCGTTCGCCGGTTGCCGATTGGTCGAAGGTAATCGCGAGATAGCCGGTCCCGAACAGCGCGAAGAGCGACGGATTGGCCGGCATCTCGGCAAACCTCTCGGCATCGTGCCGGACATAGCCGCGCATTTCGCCGTCGCGATAATCGGCGACCAGCAGGTCGATAACGCCGCTTTCGGTCTGCGCCTGCAACGTCAGTTGCCCGCCGGCCTCCTTGAGCGTTGCGCCGAGCAAGGCCGTCAGCGTGATCGCCTCGGCGAGCAAATGTGCAATCGGTTCGGGATAATCATGGGCATCGAGAATCTCGCCGAGCAGCGGCCCAAGCCGGACGATCCGACCGCGCGCGTGGCGCGCCTGAATCGAAAAGCCGAGCGCGCTGTCGAGCGCCGGTTCGGAGGCCGTCTCGCCGCTGTTCATCCGATCAGTCCGAAGCACCAGCGCAGGATCGCCTTTTGCGCATGGAGGCGGTTTTCCGCCTCATCCCAGACCGCCGATTGCGGGCCATCGATGACCTCGGACGTCACCTCTTCGCCGCGATGCGCGGGAAGGCAATGGAGAAACACCGCATCGTCACTGGCCGCATCCATGAGCGCCCGGGTAACCTGAAACGACTTGAGCGCAGCGAGTTTGGCATCGCCGCCGGCCTGTCCCATCGAAATCCAGGTATCGGTGACGACGACATCGGCGCTCGTCACGGCCACCAGCGGATCGCGCTCGATAGTGACCGTTCCCCCGCGCGCGCGCGCCGCATCGACGACAAAGCCGGGCGGATCGAAGCGCTCGGGGCAGGCGATGACGACATCGAACTTGAGCAGGCTGCCGGCCTCGATAATCGAGGTCAGAACATTGTTGCCGTCTCCGAGCCACGCCCATTTGGTTCCGGCGAGCCGGCCCAGCCGCTCGAGAACGGTCAGCATGTCGGCGACGATCTGGCAGGGATGCGAATGGTCGGTGAGGCCGTTGATGACCGGTACGCTCGCATGTTCGGCCATTTCGAGAAGCTTGCCGTGCTCGTCGGTGCGGATCATGATGGCATCGACATAACCCGAAAGCGCGCGCGCGGTATCTGCTACGGTCTCGCCGCGGCCAAGCTGGGTGCCGCTCGCGTCGAGGACCAGCGCATCGCCGCCAAGCTGCCGCATCGCCATGTCGAACGACACTCGTGTCCGCGTCGAGTTTTTCTCGAAGACCATCGCCAACACCCGACCGCGCAGCGATGCGTCATCGTCAGGAGCCCCCTTGCCCCGATCGCCGCGCGCCGCCTTGGCGGTCAGCGCATCGTCGAGGATCGCCGCCAGCGCATCGCCCTCGAGATCGCCGAGATCGAGAAAGTCTCGCATCACGCTTCGGGTATTTCGTAATCACGCGCGGCCGCCGAAAGCCTTTCGACGAATTCGGCGATATGGCTTTCCTCAACATTGAGCGGCGGCAGCACACGCACGACATTGTCGGCTGCGGCGGCAGTTAGCAGACCCTTGGTGCGCAGGTAATTGACGAAGGCGCGGCTGTCGGTCTTCATCTTGATGCCGAGCATCAGTCCGCGACCGCGCACGCCCTCGAACAGATGATCGTGATTGGGCATCATCTGCTCGAGCGACTGGCGCAGCCGGTCGCCCATTTCGCGGACATTCTCGAAAAAACCATCCTCAAGGATGACGTCGAGCACGGCTTCGCCGGCCGCCATCGCCAGCGGATTGCCGCCATAGGTGCTGCCATGCGTTCCCAAACCCATGCCCTTGGCCGCCTTTTCGGTCGCCAGGCATGCGCCGAGCGGAAAACCGCCGCCGATGCCCTTGGCCGAGGCGAGAATATCGGGAGTAATGCCATAATATTCGTGCGCGAAATAATAGCCAGTCCGGCCATAGCCGCACTGCACCTCGTCGAAGACTAGCATCAGCCCGTGTTCGTCGGAGAGGTCGCGGAGCCCCTTCATAAAGGTCTCGCTGGCCGGGCGGATGCCGCCTTCGCCCTGTACCGGTTCGACAAGAAAGCCCGCCGTGGTGTCATCCACAGCGGCCCTGGCGGCATCGAGATTGTCGAACTCGACTACCTCGAATCCCGGCAGCAGCGGCTCGAAACCCTCGCGCATCTTTTCCGACGCGGTTGCGCTGATCGTGCCGAGTGTACGGCCATGAAAGGCGGCGGAAAAGCTGATCAATTTGGTGCGTTCGGGGCGGCCGTCGGCATGGTGGTATTTGCGCGCCGTCTTGATCGCGCATTCGACCGCTTCGGCGCCCGAGTTGGTGAAGAAGACCGTATCGGCGAAGCTGTTATCGACGATGCGCTGGGCCAGTTGCTCGCCCTGCGGTGACCCGTACATGTTCGAAACATGCATGAGAGTCGCCGCCTGCTCCTGGATTGCGCGGATCAGGTGCGGATTTGAATGGCCGAGCAGATTGACCGCGATGCCGCTGGCGAAATCGAGATAGCGCTCGCCTTTTTCGCCGATCAGATAGGCGCCCTCGCCGCGCACCGGACGGACCTCGCTTCGGGGATAAACGGGCATCAGCGGCGTGATTGTCATGGTCGGACTCCTATCGGCGGCGGTGCCGTTTTGGCGTTGCAAAAGCAAAAGGCGGCCCCGATGGCCGCCCGATCGGAGCCCTTTATAGTTGGTGGCGGTGGGGGGCGTCAAATGCCGATCACGGGCCGTTCGACGGCCGGAAACGAGCCGGAAACAAGAATATGTTGCGCTAGCTCTTGATCTTCCAGCCGCCGCTGAGCAGCGCGTAACATAGCAGGAAGAGCGCGGCGTTGACGCCGAACAGAACAGCCACGCCGGCCGGCAGGTTTGAATCGCTGGCGCCAATGAAGCCGTACCGGAAGCCCGAAATGACATAGAAGAACGGGTTGAACTGGCTGATCGTCTGGAACAACGGATCGAGCCGCTCGATCGTATAGAATGTCCCCGACAGCAGTGCGAGCGGGGCGACGACGAAATTGGTGACCGCCGCGGCGTGATCGAATTTCTCGGCCCAGATCGAAGTCAGCACGCCGAATATAGCGAGCATCGCCGATCCCATCAGGCCGAAATAGGCGATCGCCCAGAGATGGTCGGGAGAGACGTCGATGCCCCACATCCACATTGCCGCCCATACCGCGCCGCCGACGCAGATCGCGCGCGTCACTGCGCCGCCGACGAGCGCGATCATCAGCTCGAGCACCGACAGCGGCGGCATTAGATAGTCGACGATCGTCCCCTGGATCTTGCCGACGAGCAGCGCAAAACTCGAATTGGCGAAGGCGTTCTGGATCATCCCCATGACTATCAGCCCGGGCGCAAGGAAGCTGGTGTAATGAACCCCCAGAATCTCGCGGTCGCCGCGACCGAGCGCGACAGTGAAGATCACGAGAAACAGCAAGGTCGTCATCGCCGGCGCCCAGATCGTCTGCAGCTGGACCTTGAAGAAACGCCGAACCTCCTTAATGTAGAGCGTGCGTAAACCTCCCCAATTGACGAACGGGATCGCCGGTTCTCCGGGGGGCGGCAATTTGCGGGTTTTGGACTGGTCGGGCATTGTCAAAGCGACTATCGGCTACGCGGCCGTCCGGCAACCCGCACGATAGATTGAAGAAGGACTGATAATGGCCTGGACCGACGAACGCATCGACCAACTCAAAGCGATGTGGGAAAAAGGCATGACGGCGAGCCAGATCGCCGACGAGCTCGGCGGTGTCAGCCGCAATGCGGTAATCGGCAAGGCGCATCGCCTCGGCCTCAAATCGCGGCCGTCGCCCGTCAAGGCAAAGGAGCAGGCGGCCAAAAAGCAAGCCGCCGCCAAGCCCAAGGACGCACCAAAAGCAAAGACCAAGCCCGCCGCCAAGCCCGCGGCCGCGACCAAGCAGGCCGAGCCCGCGCCGGCCCAGCGCGCCGCGCCGGCGGCAACCGCGCGCGCTGCGTCCGCCCGGCCCGCGCCATCGGGCCAGCAATTTCGTTCGATCGGACCCGGCGGCTTCACCCGCCAGTCGCCCGGCGACCAGCAACCGCTGCCGCCGGCACCTCCGCGCCGCCTCGTCCCGGCCAAGCTCGATCCGGAGATTGCCGGCAAGACCGGGCTGCTCGACCTCACCGAACGCATCTGCAAATGGCCGCTCGGCCATCCCGGTGAATCGGATTTCCATTTCTGCGGCGAACCGATCAATCCGGGCTTTCCCTATTGTGTCGAACATTGCGGCCGCGCCTATCAGGCGCAGCTCCCGCGCAAGGATCGCCGCCCGCCGCCGCCGCTGCCCTTCGGTGGACCGCGCGTCCGCTAAGCCGGCGTGGCGCTCTATCTCGTCTGGCCCGAGCCCGGTTACGAAATCGAAGCGGAGCTGTTGTACGCGCTCGGCCATTTCGAGCTTCGGCCCGGGCTGGTGCCGATCGACAGTGAACCGACGCGCTCGAAGCTCCAACATAAGGTCAATTGGGCGTTACCGAAGGGAACGGCCTTGCTCGCCGCACCGCTCGCAGCCGATCAAAGGTTCAAAGCCATGGAGGACTGCGCGCTCAGATGGGTAGGCGCGCGAAGCGGCTAACTTTTTCCCGAATTCAGCGTTAGAAGAACGTCATGAATCCGGCGCGCTACCTCCTTGCCCCCTGGTGGCTGGCCCAACTGGCGACCGGCGCGAAGAGCTTTCGCGACAATCCGATTATCGGCTCGCACCGGCTCAACGCACGCGGCCTTCATGAAAAACGCGTTCGGCGCGCGCACGCGATGGCGGCGTCGCGGCGAAGACGGCTCGCCAAACTCATCGATCCGGCCGACCGCAAAGCATTCGATCGCGATGGATTCGTCGAAAAGCGCGATTTCCTGCCGCACGACGAGTTCGAACAACTGCGCGCTTCGGTCTTCACCTATCGCGGGCCCGCGCGCGAAATGGTCCAGGGCGACACGATCACCCGGCGCATCGCGCTTGATCCGGCCGCGTTCAGGGCGATACCCGAGGTGCGCGCGCTGCTCGCCGATCAGCACTGGCGCGGGCTCGTCCGTTACGCCGGCAGCTTCGATTCCGAGCCGCTCAATTATATCCAGACGATCATCAGCCACGCGCGCGAGGCGCCGCCCGACCCGCAAACCCATTTTCATGCCGACACCTTCCACCCGACCGTCAAGGCATGGCTGTTTCTGACCGACGTCGCCGAGGATGAGGGGCCCTTCTGCTACGTCCCCGGTTCGCACCGCCTGACGCCCGCAAGACTCGCGTGGGAAAGGGCGATGAGCATCAAGGCCCCCGAGGAGGTCGACCGGCTGTCGGCGCGAGGATCGTTCCGGGTGACGCGCGAGGAGTTGCCCGCGCTCGACCTGCCCGAGCCGCGCGCTTTCGCGGTCCCCGCCAACACGCTGATCGTCGGCGACACCTTCGGCTTCCATGCGCGCGGGCCTTCGGTGCGCCCCTCGGTGCGCTGCGAGATCTGGGCCTATGGCCGCCGCAACCCGTTTCTGCCGTGGCCGGGACTCGATCTCTTCAGCCTCCCCGGCATCGCCGAGCGCCGTATTCCCTATATTTGGGGGTTCAGGGACCGCTGGAAGCGCTTTATCGGCCAGCCCTGGCGCGACGTTGGGGATAAATCGCCGCTTCAGCGCTAGCGCCGGGACTCGCCGATTCCTATAGACTGGTCATGACCGATTTGTTTGCAGGCCCAGCGGGCGGCGGCGCCCCCGACGATTACGACGCCTCGTCGATCGAGGTGCTCGAAGGGCTCGAGCCTGTCCGGCGGCGTCCGGGCATGTATATCGGCGGCATCGACGAGCGCGCGCTCCACCATCTCGCCGCCGAGGTGCTCGACAATGCGATGGACGAGGCGGTCGCCGGCCATGCGAGCCGCATCGAAGTCACGCTCGAGCCAGGCAACCGGCTGACCATCACCGACAACGGCCGCGGCATACCGATCGATCCGCACCCGAAATTCCCAAAAAAATCGGCGCTCGAAGTCATCATGA
>CAYQVL010000051.1:4767-8754 GCA_964420825.1 uncultured Sphingomonadaceae bacterium | reverse complement strand
GCAGAAAGGACAGCGGCAGCATCATGCCGGACACTCTCGCCAGCATGGCGAACGGCGCGCGCCATCCGGTGCCGTGGGTTTTCTCGACGTAGTTCATGGTGTCGGACTTTCTAGAAGATGGTTTGATCGATGAGCGCGCCCGCCTCCAGCAACCGGGCGAACAATCCAGCCAGATCGGCATCCGGATGGTGGGACAGGAAATCGCTGGCGATGGTACCCATCGGGCCGCCGCTCTCGAACGCTTTGAGCAGAGCGACCATGTCGTCTCCGGCCCGGTGCCAGCTAACTGCGCTGGCCGATCGGGTGAGCAGCAGGCCCTCGGGCTGCCAGTCGACCGTGATTTCGGTCAGATCCGCATCATTTCGATGACCAATCCAGATACTGGGGGCCGGCGTGGCAAACCAGCCGTAACGCGTTGCCGGATGCAAGCCGAGATGCAGCGCCGTCAAGGCATCAGGCGCCAGCCCGGCAATGGTTTCGGCGCGCACGGGTGCGGCGTCGGCAGCAAGATGGGTCTCGGTCCAAAAGCGATCGATGCGTGAGACATCGGCAATATGCGGACGGTCGACTGCGGCCTCGGCACAAGTGGCGGGAAAGTCGCTGCCATAATCGGCCAGCACGGGGCTTCGCGGTGGAGATCGCCGGGCATGGTCGATTGCAAGGCGTTGAAATTCCTCGGTGCCCAGCAATTGCAAGACCGTCGGATAGCCCGCAGCAAGCGCATCGAGCGCCGCCTTCAAGGACGTGTTGCGATAGATCGCGAATCCCGGCTGACGTGCAAACGCCGCAGCGGGAGCCGTGCTGGCGAGCGCTTGCGCAAACTGCGCCTGAAAACTCGCAAGATCAGACACAGGCGGGCTCCTGGACCGAAGCCAGCATCGCCGCCGCCCGATTGCGCTCCGCCATGAGGGTAGAAAACGCAGGCAGATTGTCGTCACGCTCGATCAGCGTTGGCCGGGGCCCAATACGATTGATGAGGTGCCGGTAGAGCGCCCAGACCGGATCAGCGATGGCAGCATCATGACTGTCGATCAGCAACGCCTCTCCCAGAATCGGGTCTGGGGTGTGACCGGCGAGGTGAATTTCCTCGATCGCATGGGCCGGCAGCGCGTCGAGATATGCGCGCGCGTCATAGCCAAGGTTGTTGGCCGAGACATGGACATTGTTGACATCGACCAGCAACGCGCAGCCGGAGCGGTCGGCGATTTCCGACAGGAACGCAGGCTCGCTCCAGTCATGGCCGTCGAGCGCAAGATAGAGCGAGGGATTCTCGATGAGAATCTGTCGCCCCAGTGCATTCTGGGTGATGTCGATAGTCTTGACGATGCGATCCAGCGCTCCGTTGCTGCGCGGAAACGGCAGCAGATCGGGAAAGCAGGTTTCGCCGTGCCGCGACCAGGCAAGATGTTCCGATACCAGAAAGGGCTGGAAGCAATCGACAAGGGCACGCAAGCGCCGCAGATGCCCGGGGTCGGGATCTGCGGCGCCGGCGATCGACAGGCCAACCCCGTGCAATGAGATCGGCCATGCCGCACGCAGGGCGGAGAGCATCGCGACCCGAGGTCCCCCCGCAACCATGTAGTTCTCGGCATGAACCTCGAACCACAGACCTGCCGCCGGCACCGTGATGGCGTCTTCGAAGTGTTCAGCCTTGAAGCCAATGCCGACGGTCGTTTCCATGCTGGCTCAGGCGCTCTTGGCAGAGAGCGAGCCATTGCCCTTGGGCGTCTTGATGGTCACGCAAGTGCCGGCCTTGACCATTTTCCAGGCATTGCCCTGATAGTCGACGGTCGATGTGCCAGCGCAAGAGGTGCCGGGGCCGGCGGCACAATCATTCTTGCCGGCGAGCGACACGCCATAGCATTTTTCCATTGCAGGCTTGGCGCTGGCCTTGCTCTTGTCAGCGGCCATGGCCGCGCCGGAGGCAAGACCGGAGAGTGCGAGAGCGGCGATCGTAAGCTTGACAGTGTTCATATGTCGTTCCTTTGCATGGATGGTGCCGAGTTGGGCACACATACCATTCGCAGATCGACCGCAGACCGTTACATCAGGATGCGGTTTGGTTGCGCCGCGGGATGGTCAGGCGGGCAATGTAACGGCTGAACCAGCTGGGCCGAATAGGGAGTTCAGACAAGCGCGTGGACATGCTCGAAACTCGAATGAAAGCGTTGATGATTGCGGGCATGGCCGGGCACGCGCGGGCGCACAACATGCTGTTGTCGCTGTGCGCGGAACGATTGAAGCAGTATTTCTCGCGGCGCCTTTCGGATCGCGTCGCCGATGTGGAGGATCTTGTGCAGGAAACGCTGATCGCGATTCATCAAAGGCGCGAAAGTTATAATCCCGGCCTGCCATTCACGGCCTGGCTGCATGCGATCGCGCATTACAAGCTGGTCGATCATTTCCGGCGCAGCCGCTTGCGCGCGACATTGCCTATTGACGACTTTTTCGACCTTGCGGTCAACGACGAGAGCACAGCTATCAATGCTGCCGCCGATATCGACAAATTGTTGAAATCCTTGCCGCTGAAACAGCAGGAGGCCATTCGCCTGACGCGGCTGACCGGCTTGACTGTGCCCGAGGCCGCAGCCGCGACGGGGCAATCGGAATCGGGGATCAAGGTCGGCGTCCATCGCGGCCTGAAACAGCTTATGGCGACCATTAAAGGTTCGGAACGATGAAGACAGATGAACTGATTGCCAGCATGGCGACAAACCTGCGCCCTGTGTCGCCAGCAGCACCGGCGTGGCGAATTACCGGCGGACTGATAGCCGGTGCAGTTGTTGCCTTGGCCGGCATCATGGCGGTCGCAGGGCCGCCGTTTGCCTATATCCTGGCAACCGGAATTTCGACGTTCACCGTCAAACTGGCCTACACGATCGCCATGACATTGCTAGCGGCGGTGTTGCTGCTCGGTGTCGGCCGTCCGGGGCGGCGGCAGGGTTGGCGTTACGCGTGGCTACTGTTGCCACCGCTGGTCATCGGTGCGGCAGCTGCAATGGAATTTGCCGGAGCGCCCGCTGATGCACGCCTTGGCATGGTGTTCGCTTCCACCTGGCAGACCTGCCTTGCCAGCATTTCGCTGATGAGTCTGCCGATCTTTGTCGGGCTGCTTTGGGCTTTCAGGCGGCTCGCCCCGACCCAGCTTCATCTTGCCGGCGGTCTCGCCGGCCTGTGCGCTGGCGCGGCCGCGAGTGTGGTTTATGCGCTCTATTGCCCGGAGACTGCGGCGACATTCCTGATCAGCTGGTACACGCTCGGCATGGCTGTCGCGGCAACCGCGGGGGCCACCGTCGGCGCGCGCCTGCTCCGCTGGTAGGCAGGGTGTCGACAATCCGGATATCGCATGTTGCAAGTGGCGAGGTGATTGCCCAGGGGCCCATCGGCCTGTTCGGCATCATGCCGTTCGAAGGCAATTATTACATTAGTCGCAGATGCCTCAGGACCAATGGCTTCAGCAGCAACTGGATTCCGGGTTTTTGTATCTACAAGTTCCTGTATGTCTGGCTCGATTTCGTGCCGCGAGACGGCGGCACGGAGAAACTGGCGGCCTGGCTGTATTGGCTGCCCAATCCTGTGTTCTTTTTCACGGCCTTCAGGGTCGGCATCCCGCAATCATCGGCCATGTTCGAGATCGAGACAATCGCCTGACGCTGCTGGCACCATCTGGGCAACTGAAGATCGGCGATATTCGGGATTGGGGTGATCGAACCGCTCGCCGGCATCCCGGGCGGTGCGCTGGTTGCCATGGGCCGGAATGCCGCCGCTGTCCTTGAGCATTCGTGCCATGTGCATCAGGTTCCACGTCATGAAGGTCGTATTGCGCTGGGTAAAGCCATTGTCAAAACCCACGGGTCCATTATCGCTGCTGGCGCCATAGGATGGACCGGGACCCGCTTCGCCGATCCAGCCGGCATCGGCCTGCGGCGGAATGGTGTAGCCGATATGCTGGAGCGAATAGAGCAACGCCATCGCGCAATGCTTGAT
>CAYQVL010000051.1:0-4757 GCA_964420825.1 uncultured Sphingomonadaceae bacterium | reverse complement strand
CCGGTGATGATGCAGCCGCCGACCTTGCCGTAGAATCTGTACTGGCCCTTGTCGTTGGTCTCGCCCGAGTGCGCGTAGAGCCGCTCGACGACCTTGGCCGTCTCGGACGAAATCTGGCCGAGCCAGATCGGCGAGCCGATGATCAGGATATCGGCCGCATCGACCTTCTTCCAGATGTCGGGCCAGGCGTCGCGCTCAAAGCCGTGTTCGGTCATATCGGGATAGACGCCGGGCGCGATATCGTGATCGACGACGCGAATGTTTTCATGCGCGACGCCGCTCTTCTCGAAGATATATTCGACCGCGCCGAGCAGCTTATCGGTATGCGAGCCCTGAGGTGAGGGCTTCAATGTGCAATTGAGAATCAGCGCCTTGAGGTCGCTGAAATCGGTTTCGTTCTCGTCGCAGAGTTTTTGCTGGGTTTCGTCGAGCATGTTTTCTCCCTTGGTTTTCACAATACGCATGATCATAGCAAAGGTTGCCATCGCCGTTGCCGAGCTAGTCCGCTTCTTTTATCACTAATCGCGAATCTCCCGTTCCCACGCGATTTTTCTCCCTTTTCAATCGAGGACAATTTCGATGCATGATCCCAAGATGATGGCGCAGATGACCGATGGTGACGGCTTTATAGCGGCGCTCGACCAGAGCGGCGGTTCGACGCCCAAGGCGCTCAAAAGCTATGGGATCGATGAAGACGCATATGCGAACGACGACGAGATGTTCGGGCTGATTCATGATATGCGGACGCGCATCATCACCGCGCCCTCGTTCAACGGTCGCAAGGTGATCGGGGCGATCCTGTTCGAAAAGACGATGGACGGCGAGGCCGATGGCCTACCCGTGCCGGACTTGCTCTGGCAGCGCGGCATCGTGCCCTTCCTCAAGGTCGACAAGGGGCTCGAAGACGAGGCCGACGGCGTCCAGCTGATGAAGCCGAATCCCGGTCTCGACGCGCTGCTCGAACGCGCCGTGGCGAAGCGCATATTCGGCACCAAAATGCGTTCGGTGATCAACAAGGCTTCGCCGAGTGGAATTGCGGCGAATGTCGAGCAGCAGTTCGCGGTTGGCGAACAGATCGCCCGGTACGGCCTGATGCCGATCATCGAGCCCGAAGTGTCGCTCAACAGCCCCGAGCGCGCCGAATGCGACGCGATTCTGCACGACGAGCTCAAAAAAGCGCTCGATGCGCTGCCCGATGATCGCCAAGTGATGCTCAAGCTGTCGCTCCCCGCCGAGGCCGGTCTTTACGACGATATCGTCGCGCATCCGCGCGTCGCGCGCGTGGTCGCGCTGTCGGGCGGCCATTCGCGTGACGAAGCGTGCCGCGAACTGGCGAAGAACAAGGGTATGATCGCGAGCTTCTCGCGCGCTTTGCTTTCGGATCTCCGCGCCGATATGGACGATGCCGCCTTTGACGAGGCGCTCGGCACGGCGATCGACGAGATTTACCGGGCCTCGACCGTCAAAGTCTGATCCGCGCTCACGAGCCTAGCGCGCGCCGTCGAACTCGAAAGCGAAGCGATAGGCCGGGATGAGAAACCATGATTTCATGCGCGCTCTATGGCCGAGCGACGCTGCATCGCCGATGAACGCGAGAAAGGCGCTTCCGTTGAGTGCGGTCGAGCGGCTAGGGACGCGCAATGAAGAATCCCGGCTGTCAGCTCTACCTCGTCTCGCCGCCCGATCTTGGCGACGATTTCCCCGCGCGGCTCGAACGCGCGCTCGATGCGGGCCCCGTTGCGGCGTTCCAGCTGCGGCTGAAGGATGTTCCCGACGAAACGATTATCGCCGCCGCCGAGGCGCTGATGCCGGTCTGCGCGGCGCATGATTGCGCCTTTGTGCTCAACGACCGTGCCGATCTCGCCAAACAGCTGGGCGCGGACGGCGTTCATCTCGGCCGCTCGGACGGCAGCATCAAGGAGGCGAGGGCGTTGCTCGGCCCCTCGGTGCAGATCGGTGCGACCTGTCACGACAGCCGTCATTTCGCGATGGATGCCGGCGAAGCGGGCGCCGATTATGTTGCCTTCGGCGCCTTCTACCCGACGACAACGAAGGAGACGGCGCATCGCCCCGAGCTCGAAATTTTGCGCTGGTGGTCGGGACTGTTCGAACTTCCTTGCGTCGCGATCGGCGGAATTACGCCGGACAATGCAGCGCCGCTGATTGAGGCAGGCGCCGATTTTCTCGCGGTGTGCGGTTGGGTGTGGAGTCACCCCGATGGCGAAGCGTCGGCGGTAAGAGCGTTCGGACCCGTCCTGTCAGGCTGACGATCCTGACCCGCGCGCTGAACTCAGGCCGCAAGTTCGTCGTTGCTCCGGCGTTCCACGGTGAAGGCCACGGCCTTGCGGAGCAATTCGCGCTGGCGATCCTCGTCGATAACCGGCTCACCAAGCCGCTCGCGCGGCAAGCGCGTGACCAGCTTGCCGAACAATCCCGCCGCTCGCGCCGTCTGAATTTTCCCTGCATATCTGCGCATCATCGCCATCCTTCGCATCTGCCCATAGGCCATGCGGCGGTGGCCGTATTGGACGAAAACGACAGAAATTCGTTCCTTTGCGCTGCTTGTGGACTGCGGCGGCGGCTGATACAGCGCCGGCCAGCGCATTCACATCCAAATCGAGACAGTCATGAAGATCAGCGGCGTGGACATCCGTCCCGGCAACATCATCGAATATGAAAAAGGGTTGTGGAAGGCCGTCAAGATTCAACACACCCAGCCGGGCAAGGGCGGCGCCTATATGCAGGTCGAGCTCAAGAACCTCATCGACGGCCGCAAGAACAATGTTCGCTTCCGTTCGGCCGAGACGGTCGAAAAGGTCCGGCTCGATACACGCGATTATCAGTATCTGTTCGCCGAGGGAGACATGCTGACATTCATGGACAAGGATAATTACGAGCAGATAAGCCTGTCGGCCGACCTGCTCGGTGACGCCGCGGCGTTCCTCACCGACGGCATGGACGTGATGCTCGAACTCTATGATGAAAAGCCGATCAGCGTGCAGCTCCCCGATCAGGTCGAGGCGGAGATCGTCGAGGCCGACGCCGTGGTCAAAGGCCAGACCGCTTCGTCTTCCTACAAGCCCGCGATGCTCGACAATGGCGTGCGCGTCATGGTGCCGCCGCATATCACCGCGGGCACGCGGATCATCGTCGACGTTTACTCGCAGGAATATGTCAAACGGGCCGAATAGCCCGAGCCTCGCTCAGCAGGACACAATTCAATGCCATCCCATTCGGGCCTACTCACCATCATGGAACGCGCCGCGCGCAAGGCGGGGCGGGGGCTGCGCCGCGATTTCGGCGAAGTCGAACATCTGCAGGTCTCGCAAAAGGGGCCGGCCGATTTCGTCTCAAAGGCCGATCAGAAGGCGGAGCGCATCCTCTATGACGATCTCCTCCATGCGCGCCCCGACTGGGGCTTCCTGCTCGAAGAGGCCGGGGAAATCCCCGGCGACCCCAACAAGCCGCGCTGGATCATCGATCCGCTCGACGGCACGTCGAACTTCCTGCACTCGCTTCCGCACTTCGCGATCTCGATCGCCGTCGAGGAGCCGCTGGCCAATGGCAAGCGCGAGGTCACCAGCGCGCTCGTCTATCAGCCGCTGACCGACGAGAGCTTCTGGGCCGAACGCGGCCGGGGCGCCTGGCTCAACGACCGCCGCTTGCGCGTCTCGTCGCGCCGCCATCTCTACGAAGCGCTGATCGCGACCGGCGTTCCCTACAAGGGCCATGGTGACGTTGCTCAGTTCAATGCGATCTTCAACGCGATCGCGCCCGAAGTCGCGGGCATCCGCCGTTACGGCGCCGCCTCGCTCGACCTCGCCTGGCTCGCCGCCGGGCGGTACGACGGTTATTGGGAAGCCGATCTTCAGCCGTGGGACGTCGCCGCCGGCATATTGCTGGTCCGCGAAGCGGGCGGCTTTGTCACCGACTTCCGCGGCGGCGCCCGCGCGATCGAGCGCAGCGAATTTCTCGCCGCCAACGACCAGATCCATTCGAAGCTGCATAAGCTGGTTGCGGGAGCGCTGCGCAAATGAGCCGCCCGATGACGTGCTCTGCTACATTGCCGAGGCGCGCTAGCCCGATTTTGGCGCAGGCGGCGGGCTCATGGCGGACGCCGCGGCGCGGCCGACCACCGTCCGCATGCTGCGCCTACCGAGTCGCCGAAACTAGCCGGATTTCGGTCGCTTCGGCCCTTGCCCCGCGCCGTCGCCACCCCTAAAAGCGCCACCAAGCCAAACCAAAACCTCGCGAGTCCTTATTTTGCCCGAGACGATCGCCGTCGATCTAGCCGAATATCTGCCGATTCTATTGTTTATCGGGATCGCGCTGCTGTTGTCGCTCGCCTTCGTCGTGCTGCCGATGGTCGTCGCCAGGCTGACCGGCGCGTCGAAGCCCTATGCCAACAAGCTGACCGAATATGAATGCGGCTTTCCCGCCTTCGAGGATTCACGCAGCCAGTTCGACGTTCGATTCTATCTCGTCGCCATCCTGTTCATCATTTTCGATCTCGAAGCGGCGTTCCTGTTTCCCTGGGCGGTTACCGTGTTCGATTTGGGCTGGGTCGCGTGGATCGCGATGATGGTGTTCCTCGCCGAGCTCGCCATCGGCCTCGCCTATGCCTGGAAGAAGGGAGCGCTCGAATGGGAGTAGCCGTCACCGCGCCGCCGCCGCCGGGCAGCTTGCCCGATCCGGCGTTCCTCCGCGACATCAACAGCGAAGTCGTCGACAAGGGCTTTCTCGTCACCTCGACCGAG
>CAYQVL010000050.1:0-8871 GCA_964420825.1 uncultured Sphingomonadaceae bacterium | reverse complement strand
CAGATGAAATCATTGCAGCGCGAAACCGTGGGTTCCAAACGTTGGAATCAATCCAGTAGGCAGGCAATTGGGGGAAATGCGTATGCAAAGGAAAATCGACCGCAGATCGTTTCTTATCCGCATGGGAGCCAGCGTCTCGATCGGCACATTGGGAATAGGGGCGGGCGGGTCTCGTGGCCGGACTTTTCATATCAAAGACAGCGACTTGGGCAAGCAAGACAAGCCGTCGGGGCATTTCGAGCCGGTAAGACCGCCCGGGCCGCCTCCGCCTCCCAGGCCCGCCCCCTCCCATTTGGGTCGATCGGGGGTTGCCGATAGCGATGCTGGCAGTAATGCCGATCCGACGGGTCGAGGACGAGGCAGTTCGCAGGTCAGGGAATATCACGCCGGAATAACCGACAGTGATGGCGGGCCCGGTGCCGATCCCGCTGGTCAAGGCCGGGGAACTATTACCGACAGCGACGCCGGTGAAACTGCGGATCCTGGGGGTGCCGGGCGTGGCGAACGCTTGAATTCAGAGTCCGGCATAACCGATGCCGATAGCGGGACGACAAAGGACGCCAGCGAATTTGGCCGCGGTGCCCGGCGCTCGATAAGCGAGCCGCCCGATTGATAGCAATCGGATGGCGAATACCGAATTAGTTGGCGATAGACCGACGTGTTAGTGGAGGAAGGTCCGCCCGAAGCTTAAATATACCCAAACAAATGCCCGCCGATCTTGCGCATCTGGATTTCCTCGGCGCCTTCGGTGATGCGGTAACGGCGGTGATGGCGATAGATATGTTCGAAGGGCTTGTGGCGCGAGTAGCCGATGCCGCCATGAACCTGCATCGCGCGGTCGGCCGCGTCGCACACAAGCCGGTTGGCGCGGTAATTGCACATGCTGACCTTGTCGGAGAGCTTTTCGGCGACTTCGCGCTTGGGCATGGTGTCCATCGCCGCGGCGGTCGCGTAGATAAGCTGGCGCAGCATCGCCGCTTCGGTGTGCAGTTCGACGAGCGGGAACTGGATCGCCTGGTTGGCCGAGAGCGGCTTGCCGAAGGGCTTGCGTTCACGCGCATATTTTACCGATTCGTCGATGCAATATTGCGCCGCGCCGAGCGACGATGCGGCCTGACGGATACGGTTTTCGTGGACGAAATGTTGCGCGCAGGCGAGGCCGAAATCAGGATCGCCGAGAACGGCATCCTCCGGGATCCAGACGTTAGTGAAGGTCACCTTCGGATGGTCTGTCGGCATGTTGAAGGTCCACAGATATTCGCCGATCTCGACGCCCTCGGCGTCATAAGGAACGAGAAAACAGCCGATACCGCGCGCGTCTCCGTCGGCGCCCGAATGGCGCGCGAAGACCATGCAGTGCGTCGCGACATGGCTGCCCGTCGTCCACATCTTGTTGCCTTTGATGACCCAGCCGGCCTTGCCGTCGCGCGTTTCGCGGACGGCGCGGGTGCCCATCCAGGTTGCGTCCGAGCCGTGATCTTCTTCGGTTAGTCCGAAGGTCCAGAGCATCTTGCCTTCAAGCATCGCGGGAATGAACTCGGCTTTTTGATCTTCAGTGCCGAAATCGCGGACCATCAGCGGCTGGACGAGATTGCCGACGATCGAGCTTTCGTTCTGGAGATCGTTGTGGAGGCCGAGGCCCTTGGCGGCGAGATGCTCGCGAATGCGCGCCATTCCGAGGTTGGAGCCGTTTTTTCCGCCGAATTCCTCGGGCAATGCGTAGCGATAATGGCCGGCAGCATCGGCGCGGCGGCGCATCTCGTGCAGCAATTGCTCCCATTCGGCGCGCGGTAGGCCCTGATTGTCCCAATCGGTGCGGGCATGTTCGCGGCGATGGTCGAAGAAGCGGATATTATCGTCCTGGTTCTCGAGCGGTTTGATCTCGGCCTCGATAAAGGCGTCGAGTTCGTCGAGATAATTTTCGATATCTTGCGGGATGGCGAAGGTCATGCGCTGGTCCATTTGTCGAGGGCAGTGGCGAGGCCGGGATATTTCGGCTGATGGATCGACAGCCGTTCAAGCGCGGTCAGCCGCAGATGGGCGAGCAGCTCGGGTGTCTCGGGTGAGAGCTCGCCACTGGCGAGGCCTTCGCAAAGTTGGTCCGGCGTCAGGCCGAGCCCGTCGAGGCGCCGCGCTTCGCGGATGGCAAAGTCTCCGCCGAGCGTCGCCTGCCGATGGAGCATGCCGATCGCATTCCTGGCCACGCGCGCCTGGAAGAGATCGTGCCCCTCGGCGTTCGGCACGACGAAATCGGAATCCCAATCCATGAGCGCTTCGAGCAGTTCGGCGTCGTGCATTTCGCCCGTGAAGCTGGGTATCGAAGGCAATTGCCACGCGATCTTCCGCGCAGCCGCGTCGTCGAGCAACGGGCTGAACAGCAGCAGCAGATCGACCTCGACTTCGGACACGCGTTTGCCGATGACCGCGCGTTCGAGACTGCGATCCGCCCCAGTACGCCAGATGCCGGCCATATCGAGGCAAACAATGCCCCACCACAGTGTCGAATAGACCAGCCACCAGCGGAAGCGTTTGCGATTGACGGTGGTTCCGCTCGCGGTCTCGTAGGCGGCAAGAAGGTCATCGATCTCCGCAAAACCGCCGACCGGCTTTTCGTGCCGGGTAAACCGCCAGCTCGGCGTGCAGAGATAGGCGAGATCCTGCGCCGGATCGCCGATATGCGCGAGCTCCCAATCGAGTATCGCCGTGATGCCTTCCTCGCCGATCATCAAGTTTCCCATGCGGAAATCGCCATGCAGCGGAGAGAGTTCGGAAGGGGCGGGCAAGGTGTCGGCGAGCCAGCGAAAGGCGAATTCGAAGACAGGGATGCGCGCGCCGTGATCGTCATAGCGGCGGCGTGTATCGGCGAGCAGCGCGGCGGCGTCGGCTTCGGGCAAATCGTCGGGAAGAGCGGCGATCGGCAACGCATGGATTTTCGCTAATTCCTGTGCGCACTGACGGGCCAGAGCCTGCTCAGCCGCGGCGAACTGGGGATTGCCGAGAATCTTGTGCGGCATCGTCTCGCCGCCAATCCTCGCCATCAGAAAACCTTCGCCAAGCCCGTCTGTGGGTGCGAGTATGCCGAGCATTGCCGGTGCGATCACGCCATGCTCACCGGCAAGCGCGATCAGCCGGGCTTCGCTCTCGATCGAGATGCGCGGCACTTGCTTTTCGCCTTCGCCCGCACCGGGCATACGCCTGAGCACCAATTCCCGGGCGCCATAATCGAACGCCCAGCTTTCCATGTTCGCTCCGCCGCTGAGCCTGCGCAAGCCCGACAACGCGAGCGGCTGTCCGAACAGGCGGCTGCAATAGACGGCGAGCTTCGCTTCGAAATCGGGTTTGGACATCGGGTTGACGCTAACGGAAACACCGCTCGCGTCAACGCTTGCATCGCCGGGCGGCGCTGCCTAGTCGGAGGCCCGACAGGAGAATGTGCACATGCGAGCCTTTATCTTTCCAGGGCAAGGCAGCCAGGCCGTCGGGATGGGCGCGGCGCTGGCCGAAGCAAGCGCGGTCGCGCGCGAAGTGTTTCAGGAGGTCGACGACGCGCTCGGTCAAAATCTCTTCAAGCTGATGCGCGAAGGCCCCGATGACGAACTGATGCTGACCGAAAACGCCCAGCCGGCGATCATGGCCAATTCGCTCGCCACATTGCGCGTGCTCGAGCAGGAAGGCGGCGTGTCACTAGCCGACAAGGCCGATTTCGTCGCCGGACATAGCCTTGGCGAATATTCGGCGCTGTGCGCGGCCGGTGCCTTCGATCTCGCGACGACGGCGAAGCTGCTCAAAACGCGCGGCCGGGCGATGCAGGCGGCCGTTCCCGTCGGCGAAGGAGCGATGGCGGTGTTTCTCGGGCTCGACTTCGAGATCGCGACCGAGGTGGCCGCAGAGGCCGCGGGCGACGATGTCTGCGTCGTCGCCAATGACAATGCGCCAGGCCAGATTGTCATTTCGGGGGATGCTGACGCGGTCGAACGCGCCTGCGTCATTGCCAAGGAGCGCGGTGCAAAACGCGCTATGCCGCTTTCCGTTTCGGCGCCTTTCCACTGCCCGCTGATGAAGCCGGCCGCCGACGCCATGGCCGAGGCGCTCGCCGGGATCGAAATCCATGTGCCGAGCGCAATGCTCTATGCCAATGTTACCGCCGGTCCGGTCGGCGAGCATGAGGCTATCCGCGGATTGCTCGTCGAACAGGTCACCGCGATGGTGCGCTGGCGCCAAAGCATCGAAGCGATGGCGCATGAGGGCGTCGGCTCGTTCATCGAGTTCGGCGGCAAGGTCGTCGCGCCGATGGTCAAGCGTATCGCGCCGGAAGCCGAGCAGAAGAGCGTGGTGTCGATGGACGATATCGAAGCGCTGTTAAAAGCCTTATAGAAACCGTTTGCCCTGCACTTATCGAAGGGCTGTAGTTCACTTTTGTCGATCGAAAAGTAGAGAGCAGGGCTTCGACAGGTTCAACCCGAAGCGATTGAGGAGCAATGATGTTCGATCTTTCAGGCAAAACCGCGCTGGTGACGGGCGCTTCGGGCGGGATCGGTTCGGCGATAGCCAGGGCGCTTAGCCAGCAGGGCGCGCGCGTGGCGTTGTCTGGGACGCGCGAGGACGCATTGAAAACTGTTGCCGGCGAGATCAGCGGCGAGCCGGTCATCCTGCCGTGCAACCTGTCCGATCGGGAAGCCGTCGGTGCTCTGGTTCCCGCAGCGATCGACGCGCTTGGTCAGCTCGATATTCTCGTCAACAATGCCGGTGTCACACGCGACAATCTGGCGATACGGATGAAGGACGAGGAATGGGACACGGTCATCCGGGTCAATCTCGAAGCGGCTTTCCGGCTGGCACGCGCCGCGCTGTGGCCAATGATGAAGGCTCGAACCGGGCGGATCATCTCGATTACGTCGGTCGTCGGCACGACGGGCAATCCCGGCCAGGCCAATTACGCCGCTTCGAAGGCGGGGCTCGTCGGAATGTCGAAGGCGCTGGCGCAGGAAGTCGCCAGCCGCGGAATCACCGTCAACTGCATCGCGCCGGGCTTTATTGCCTCGGCGATGACCGACCAACTGCCCGAAGCGCAAAAGGAAGCGTTGCTCGGACGGATTCCGGCTGGAAAACTTGGCGAAGGTAACGATATAGGCGCCGCTGCCGTATATCTGGCGTCGGACGAAGCCGCTTACGTCACCGGCCAAACGGTGCATGTAAACGGCGGAATGGCGATGATTTAACTTTCCGCAATATGAACGGGGCTTGCGTCGTAAAGCGCCGCCCTCTAGAAAAACGGCAAATCTCAAAGCAAAGGATAGTCCATGAGCGATACCGCCGAACGGGTAAAAAAGATCGTTACAGAGCATCTCGGCGTCGAAGCCGAAAAGGTGACCGAAGATGCCGCCTTCATTGACGATCTCGGTGCAGACAGCCTCGATATCGTCGAATTGGTAATGGCCTTCGAAGAAGAGTTCGGGGTTGAAATTCCTGACGACGCGGCTGAGGATATCGCGACGGTCAAGGATGCGATTACCTTTATCGAGAAACAGAACGCCTGATCGTTTTCGACGATTGGAGAGCCCGGCCCCTTGTGGCCGTGCGGCAAGCTGTGAAAGCGGCTCCCTGACCTCGCTCGGGGAGCCGTTTCTGATTGTGATGTGTAGGGAGATCGAGCCATGCGCCGAGTAGTGGTTACGGGATTGGGTCTGGTGACGCCGCTGGGCGGCGATGTCAAAACGACCTGGAGCAATATTCTTGCATCCAAATCCGGTGCCGGGCAGATCACGCGCTTCGACGCATCCGACCAGAAGTGCACCATTGCCTGCGAGGTCAAGCCGGCTGTTTCTCCCATGGGGTTCGACCCCAATTTGCGTGTCGATTACAAGGTGCAGCGGCAGGTCGATCCGTTCATCATCTTCGGCATCGATGCGGCGGGCCAGGCTTTGGAAGACGCCGGCCTTGCGGAGATGAGCGAGGAAGAATCGCTGCGCGCCGGCTGCTCGATCGGTTCGGGCATCGGCGGACTGCCCGGCATAGAGAGCGAATCGCTGGTGCTTGCAGAGCGCGGACCCGGCCGGGTCAGCCCGCATTTCGTTCATGGCCGGCTGATTAATCTGGTATCGGGCCAGGTCAGTATCAAATACGGGCTCATGGGCCCGAACCACGCCGTCGTTACCGCATGTTCGACGGGCGCTCATGCCATCGGCGATGCCGCGCGAATGATCCGCGACGACGACGCCGATGTCATGCTGGCCGGCGGCTCCGAGGGGGCGATATGCCCGATCGGGATCGCCGGCTTCGCCCAGGCAAAGGCGCTGGTCACGAGCTATAACGACCGGCCCGAGGCGGCAAGCAGGCCCTATGACCGCGATCGCGGCGGCTTTTTGATGGGCGAGGGGGCCGGCGTCGTCTGCCTCGAGGAATTTGAGCACGCCAAGGCGCGCGGCGCCCATATCTACGCCGAAGTCATCGGCTATGGCCTGTCCGGCGACGCCTATCATGTCACGGCCCCGCATCCCGACGGCTTCGGGGCCTATCGATCGATGGAAATGGGGCTTAAAAAGGCCGGACTGTCGCCCGCCGATATCGATTATATCAACGCGCACGGCACCTCGACGATGGCGGACATGATCGAACTCGGTTCGGTTCGGAGGCTGTTCGGCGACGCCATCGATCAATTGTCGATGAGCTCTACCAAATCCGCTATCGGGCATCTGCTCGGCGGCGCGGGTGCGGTTGAATCGATCTTCTGCATCCTCGCGCTGCGCGACCAGATCGTCCCGCCTACGCTCAATCTGGATAATCCCGACGAGGGGTGCGAGGGCTTCGATCTCGTCCCGCATGTAGCCAAGGAGAGAACGGTAAAGGCCGTCCTCAACAACAGCTTCGGCTTTGGCGGGACCAACGCCAGCCTCATTATGCGGGCGGTCTAGGCAACCTC
Organism: uncultured Sphingomonadaceae bacterium; assembly: GCA_964420825.1. GTDB lineage: Bacteria > Pseudomonadota > Alphaproteobacteria > Sphingomonadales > Sphingomonadaceae > Parasphingopyxis. The sequence continues at coordinate 1,952 of CAYQVL010000050.1, read as the reverse complement.
ATGCGCAACCTCGGCTGGCTGGCGGTCGTCATTGCAGCAGTGTTCGCGGTCCTGTCGGTATCGGTGCTCGCAAGCTGGCGCGGCGCTGGGCCCCTTGAGCAGCCGGTCAATATCACCATCAATGAGGGCTCGACGCTGACCCAGGCGGCGCAAACGCTCGAACAAGCGGAAGTGATCGCGTCGGCCGACCGGTTTTTGCTGCTCGCGCGTTTCTTGGCGAGCGACGATCCGATTCGCGCCGGCGAATATGAAATGCCGGCCGGCGTGAGCCAAGCGCGCGCGCTCGAAATTCTCCAGCATGATGCGGCCGTCCAGCGGTTCGTGACAATTCCCGAAGGCATGCCGTCGGTTCTCGTTCACGACCGGCTGATGGCCAACGAGTTGCTGACCGGCGAGATTCCGGTGCCGCCCGAAGGGTCTGTGCTCGCCGACAGCTATAGCTATGAACGCGGCGGGAGCAGGGCCGGCGTGCTAGCGCGGATGCAGGAGGCGCGTGACGCCGAACTGGCAAGGCTATGGGCGCAGCGTAGCCCGCATGCCGTCGTTCGGACACCGCGGGAGGCGGTGATCCTCGCCTCGATCGTCGAAAAGGAAACTGCACTGGCGAGCGAGCGACGTATGGTCGCCGGCGTCTATTCGAACCGGCTTCGGATCGGCATGCGGTTGCAGGCCGATCCGACGATCATCTATCCGATCACCCGCGGCCGCCCGCTGGGCCGGCGCATCCGCCGCTCTGAAATCGACGACGTTAACGATTACAACACCTATGCGATGGCCGGGCTTCCCAAAGGTCCGATCGCCAATGTCGGCCGCGAGGCGCTCGCGGCGGTGCTCGATCCCGCAGAGACCGACGCGCTCTACTTTGTCGCCGATGGCAGCGGCGGACACGTGTTCGCGGCAACGCTCGAAGAGCATAACCGCAATGTCGAACGCTGGTATCGGCTTCGCCGCGAACGCGGAGAGATGTGAAGGTCTAGAGCGTCAAGCCGGTGGTCGGTTCGAAGCCTGCCATCAGGTTGAGATTCTGAACCGCCGCCCCCGCCGCGCCCTTGCCGAGATTGTCGAGCATCGCGACGAGGCGGATCTGGCTGCCCTGGGCGTTGCAGTACAGCGCGATGTCGAGGCCGTCGCTGCCGGCGCGATACTCGAGCGCTATCGTGTCCATCGCATCGCTCTGCGAGGCGGGTAGCACCGATATCAACGTATTTCGGTAGCGGGCTTCCAAACAGCTGCGAATATCGTCGGGTGAGACGCCGGATGCGAACTGACCGAGAGAAAGGCCGATCTCGACAATCATACCGCGATAGGCATTGACGACGTGCGGCGCGAACACCGGCGGCGAGGCAAGACCCGCATAGCGCTGCATTTCAGCCAGATGTTTGTGGTCGAGCGAAAGACCGTATGCGCGGTTCGCCGTCTTCGCGCCGCCCGATTCGAATTCCTCGATCATTGCGCGGCCGCCTCCCGAATATCCCGATATCGCATACACGGCGATCGCGGCGTTGTTCGGCAGCAGGCCGCCGGCCGTCAACGGCGCGATCAGCGCGAGAAAACCGGTGGGATAGCAACCGGGATTGGCGACGAAACGCGCCTCGGCGATAGCGCCTGGTTGATCGCCGCCGAGTTCTGGAAAGCCATAGATCCAGCCGGGACTGGTGCGGTGGGCGGTCGAGGCGTCGATGATGCGTGTCCGCGCCGTCCTTACCATTGCGACGGCCTCGCGCGCGGCGTCGTCGGGAAGGCAAAGGATGGCAATATCGGCGCTGCACAGCGCGTCGCGCCGCGCATTTTCCTTTTTGCGGTCGATCTCGCCGAGTTCGATAAGCCCGATTTCCGGCCGCGCCGCCAGCCGATCTCGGATTTCCAGCCCGGTCGTGCCATGGCCGCCATCGATGAACACCGAAAGGCTCACCTGGCGATCCGCCGACGCCCTATTACCGGAACGGGGTGCT
>CAYQVL010000049.1:0-8913 GCA_964420825.1 uncultured Sphingomonadaceae bacterium | reverse complement strand
ATTCCGGGGCTCGAAAATGCAGAGTTCGCACGGCTGGGCGGATTGCATCGCAACACATTCATCAATGCGCCCAAGCTGCTCGACGAGGAATTGCGGCTGAAATCGGTGCCGCACGTCCGCTTTGCCGGACAAATCACGGGCTGCGAAGGCTATGTCGAAAGCTCGGCCGTCGGATTGATGGCGGGACGCTTCGCAGCCGCCCAATTGCGCGGCGAAACTCTTGCTCCGCTACCTCAGACCACAGCATTCGGCGCGCTGCTCGGGCATATCACCGGCGGCGCGGATGCGCGCGATTATCAACCGATGAATGTCAATTTCGGGCTGTTTCCCGAGCTCGGTGAGCGCGTTCACAAGAAGCAGCGCAAGGAAGCCTATACCCGACGGGCCCGGACGGCGCTGGCCCAATGGCTGACGGACATCGGTCAGAAGGCGGCGGCCTAGTCGGCCAGCCCCGCCTCGAGCAGGAGAATTCTCAGACCCCGCTGCGTACACGCGACAACGCTTTCGTCGTCGATCCAATATTCGTCGAGCGAATGGGCGCGCGCGCTTGTGCCGCACCGGCTGATGGTGATCGCCGGGATATCGAGCGAAATCGCGATGTTCGAATCGGTCGATGAGCTTTCGAGGCGCGGCTCGACGCCGTCGGCGCGCATGGCCGCGATCGCCCGCTGGACGAGCGGCGCTTCGATATCGCCCTCGCCGGCCGGCCGCTGGCCGATCGGTTCGATCTCGACGGTCAGCGGCGCATTACGCGTCCGCGCCTCATTTTCGGCGCGCAATCCGGCATGCATCGCGCGCTCGAACGCCGCATCGAGCGCATCGAGTTTGTCGCGATTTCCCGAACGCATATCGACCTCGAACCAGCTTTCGAACGGTATCGAATTGACCGATGTGCCGCCTCCGGTGCGGCCCACGCTGAAGCTAGATTTGGCTCCCTCAGCGGTGATCGGCAGCGCGGCATCGGCGAATATGGCGATTGCGCGCGCCGCCGCATGATGCGGATTGGCGGCGCCGAAATCGCCCCAGCTATGCCCGCCCTCGCCGTGGAAAGTCACGCGATAGCGGTTTGAACCGATGGCCCCGGTTATCAGCCGCGCATCGTCACCGCCGTCGATCGCGATGAAGGCTTCGGGCCTATCGCCGCCTTCGCGAAGCAACGATCGTACGCCGCGCAAATCGCCGAGCCCCTCTTCGCCGACATTGCCGACGAAAAGGAGATTGGCCTGGGTGTGGAGATCGGCGGCGGCGATCGCCGATGCGATCTCAAGCAGCATCACCGCGCCGCGCGTGTTGTCGCCGATCCCGGGAGCCGTGTAGCGATCGCCGTCGACGCCGACGGTGACGTCGGTTTCGGGCGGGAACACCGTGTCGATGTGCGCGACCATCATCACGGTCCGCTCGCCGGGGCGTCCGGGGCGGCGCGCCACGACGTTGCCGACATCGTCGATCGAGACATCGCCGAACCCGGTTGCGCGCAGCATCTCGGCATAGGCGGCAGCGCGCGCCTCCTCGCCAAAGGGGGGCGCCGGTATCTCCGTCAGCGTAACCAGATCGCGCAGACGGGCGTCATGCTGTTCCGCGATATGACCGGCGGCGGCGGACAGGCGCGGGTCGGCCGCGAGGCGTCCGGCTTCGGCCCGATAAATCGCTGCCGCTTCCGGCGCGCGGGATTCTTGCCCGAGAAGCGGCGTCGCGGACAGCGCGGCGCCAAGGCCGATGAGAAACAATGCTTTGGTCATGTCTTGCTTGTCCCGTCCCGCAAGGGCCGCGTCAACTCAACAATTGCAGCGGGGGCGGTTTGACGTGCTGCGCTGACGCGTTGCCGCGAATTCTGCCGGTGTCAGCGCGCCCGATCGATCGCGATCGGCGCTTGCGAAGCGTTCGCTCGTCCGCACCGCCCATTCCTCGAAGGTGAGATAATTGTCGCCGTTGGTATCGAGCCGCCGGAAGGCGTTGGTGCGCGAACTGAGCATTTCGGTGCGCGTGATCATGCTGTCGCGATTGCGATCGTAGCGGAAGAAGCGGCGCTGCTCGCGCGTCAGCTCGGTGGCTTCGGGCGGCGGCGGCCCGGCGGAAACCGGCGGCGGCGCGTCAAGCGGATCGGGTCGGGGATTGGCGGCCGGAACGTCGGGGATCGGATCGGGTTCTTCTTCCTGTTGCGCCAAACCTTGCCAGACGAACAGTCCGGCCAGGATCAGCAGCATCGCCGAAGCCACACCGGCCAGATAGCGCCCCATGTCGAACCTCCCCTCTCTCGCGCATTGAGATTAGCGAAATATCCCATTGGGACAAGGCCGAGATCGCGTCCTGCGCAACAAGCAGCGGTCATTTCTTCACGAACGACGGCACCCATCTCGAAGCGGTGTTCGCGCAAATCGGCCAAGGCATCGGCCGCCTGCGATTGACCGAATGAATTGGGCGATGGCCAATCGCCCAACCGGCTACCAGCCGCTGAGCCGGTGCCAGACCATTCGCGCGATGCGGAGCGGCGACGTTTGCCGATGTCGGGCGATCGGTCGTCCGACATCGCGGCGCGCCAAGGCAGCCAGCGCGCCCAGAGACCGAAGCGCCGGAGGCCACCGTCGTTTAATCGCAAGCGCAAGTTTATCGCGCGCCAGCGAACGTGCTTTTTCGGAAAGCGCTTTATCGCTTGTCCGGGTCGCCAGATCGGCCAGCGCCCAAATTTCGCCCTCGCGATCGAGCCAGTCGCGATCGGGTTCACCAAGAATCTCCGCTGAAAGACTGAACAGTCTCGCACCTCGCTCCTTGGCAAAGCGATTGAGTTCGGCGTCGCCGACCGGCGCCTGCAACAGGGCGTGCCAGCCTTCGGCCATTGCCCCCCACCGCGCCCCTTCCAGCCCCGTCTCGGCCAGAGCCTTCGCGATATCGGCGAGTAGCGGCTCGGCAGGAATGTCCTCCGGGAGCCTTGCGACCGCCTCGCGCCACCAGAGCAACCGCATCTCGCCGATGTTCGAATCGGTGGTATCCGCGACAATCGCGGCGAAGCGCTCATCGAGCCGCCAGCAGGCGCGGAGCGCCTCGCGTCGCGGGTGCGGCGCATAGCTCAGTGCGAGTTCGCGTTCGGGATCGGCGAGCCGTGTCGAAATGATCGCAACTCCAGTTCGTGGTTAACGGTGCGGTTAACTGCCTCTGTTGTCTTGCGGCTAACATATCGCGATCATTCCTGCCCATTAACTCATGCAACGGAGAGGCGGACGCGCAAATGGGATTGTGGTCGAGCAAACTCCGCACCGCCGAAGGCCAAAGGGGGAATGCGCTGATATTGGCAGGCCTCGCAATGCCTGTTCTTGTAGGATTCGCGGGCCTTGCCACCGATACGATCTTCTGGTCGCTCGACAAACGCCAGCTCCAGCGGTCGGCCGATTCGGCCGCGATGGCCGGCGTCTATGGCCTTGCGCAAGGACACGATCCAATCGACAGCGCCCAAGCCAATCTTGCCCAAACCAACGAACTGGTTCTTTCGGAACCCGCGACGATCGAAAATGCGCCCACCGAAGGCGGCTATACGGGCGACGCCGAGGCCGTTCGCGTCGTCTTGCGTACGCAACGCGCCCTGCCTTTTTCGAGCCTCTTCATGGCCTCGACGCCGACAATAGAGGTTAGCGCCACCGCCGCCAAAATCACCAACGGCAATTATTGCGTCATCTCGCTCGATACCAGCAACACGACCGGAATCGAGGTCACCGGCAGCGCGGCCGTCGATCTGAACTGCGGCATGTTCGCCAATTCGCGTGGCGCCAATGTGGTAAGCGCAGGCGGGTCGGCCTCGGTGCGGTCGACGCCGGTTGCAGGTGTCGGCGGTCTCGCCGCCAGCAACCGCTATCTCGAACCGACCGAATTGCTGCCCTATTCGGTTCCACAGCCCGATCCATTCGCCGACTTGCCGCCACCCGAACCGGCGGACTGCGGGCCGAAGGTCAATGTTCAGCCGACTCAATCGGTCGTATTGTCGCCGGGCTGTTTCAGAGGCATGGATATCAAAGGCACCGCTACTTTGCAGCCGGGCGTCTATTATATCGATGGCGGCGAGCTTTCGTTCGGGTCACAGGCCAATGTCACCGGAACCGACGTTACCTTTGTGCTCACGAGCACCAACGCAGCGACCAATCCCGGATCGATCGCGACGCTCGATATGAACGGCGGCGCGAATATCGACCTGCGCGCGCCGACCAGCGGCGATTATAACGGCGTGCTCATCTATCAGGATCGCCGGGCGGCCACCGGCGTTTCAAACAAGATCAACGGCAACAGCTCGTCGCGGTTGCAGGGGGCATTCTACTTTCCCCGCCAGATGCTCGATTTCAACGGCAATTCGGGGCTGACCACCGATTGCATCCAGCTCATCGGTTACCGCGTCAGCTTCTCGGGCAACAGCTCGATTTCGAACAATTGTCCGCTCGGCGCCGGCCATGATTTCCGCGGCACGATCGTGCGGATCGTCGAATAGCCATGGCATTGCCATATCCGCTCCGCGCGTTGACCAGCCTGGCCAAGGATTGCCGTGGCGCCAGCGTTGTCGAGCTCGCGGTCGTCGCGCCGTTGATCATGGTCCTGTTCATGGGGATGGTCGATACGGCTCTGGGCATTTCGCAGAAACTGACGCTCGAGCAGGCCGCGCAACGGTCGATCGAAAAGGCGGCGGCCTACGGACAGACCGGCTCGGACTATTCGGACGTCGACGACGAAGCCGCCGAGGCAGCGGGCGTGCCTGTCGATCAGGTCGAATTCGATCAGTGGCTCGAATGCAATAACGTGCGCCAGCAATCGTTCGACGGCTCATGCCCCGAGGGCCAGGAAATCGGCCGACATATCTCCGTCGCCATTCACGGCGCCTATATTCCGATATTCTCTTACGGCCCTGTCGCGCAGACTGTCGGCGCCAATGGGGACCAAGAGTTTCCGATCAATGTCGAAGCGTCGGTGCGAATACAATGACGCGTCGCTTCAAACGCCTGGGCAACGATGAATCGGGAGTAGCGGCAATGGAGATGGCGCTGTCCACACCAGTGCTCGTGGTGCTGTTCTTCGCCATCTTTCAGCTCGCCCTGATTCTATGGGCGCAGGCCAGCCTGTCCAATGCCGTCGGCGAAGCCGCGCGCTACGCCACAATCTATCCGAGCCCGACCGACGACCAGATTATCGCTTATATGGAGAATTCGCAGCTCGGCATCGATCAAACCAATATCGACAGCGTCACGGTGGCCCGGGGCAACGACAACGGACGTGATTTTTCGGATATCTCGGTGCAATACAGCGTCGCGACCAGCCTCATCTTCTTTGACGGGCCCGCCATCTCGCTGAATCAAACGCGCAGGGCCTATCAACAATAATTACATTTGTTGGAAGGTCGAACTCCGCAGGCCGGCGGCCTTTTGACAGCTTTCAAAACATAGTCAAATGGATCGTTAACCCTGTCGCTAGAGGCTCGCTTAAGCCTGATCGGTCATAGCCTTTCGAAACTCGGGCCGAAATGCCTGCGTGCGAAGGGGATAAACCATGTTCAAATCGCAAAAAAAGAGCGAGTCGGGAAGCAATCGCACCAAGCGAGGCTTTCTTGCACGGCTCCGCAGCGATTCGCGGGGCAATACGCTCGCGATCGCCGGCGCCGCGCTGGTGCCGATCGCTGCGATGATCGGATCGGGTCTCGATATGAGCCGGGCGTATATGGCGCAGGCGAAATTGCAAAATGCCTGCGACGCGGCTGCGCTAGCCGCGCGCCGCGAGATGTCCGGCACCGACTGGACAACCTCCGCTGAGGCCGAAGGCCGGCGATTCTTCGATTTCAATTTTCCTGCTTCGACGATGAACGCGCAGAATGTCAGCGCGACGATCGCCCAGAGCGCAACCGACAGTTCGACCGTCGAAGTCGTTGCGACCGCCGATATCCCGACCACGATCATGGGCATGTTCGGCAAGGATTTTATGCCGATCTCGGTCGAGTGCGACGCCGATCAGGACTACGGAAACAACGACATCATGGTTGTGCTCGACGTCACCGGGTCGATGAGATGGTCGCCAAGCACCGGCGGCGGATCGAAGATCTCGATGCTGCGAAGCGCCGCAATCGGCCTTTACCGCGCGCTCGCGGGCGCCTCGAATACGCGCACCCGCTTCGGTATCATGCCATATTCGATGACCGTAAACGTCGGCGCCGATTTGAGCGAAAACGACGTATTGCGCGACACCTATTATTGGCAGAAACGAGCAGTTTGCACCCGATACAGACGCAACGGCCGCTGCAGGAGCTATAGTGACGTGTACGATCTGTGGGACGTCAATGTGAACGACACGCCCTACACCAACATCAATAATTGGCGAAACAACGGCAGAGCGTGCATCGAAGAGCGTCCGACGATCGGCAACCCCGATCACAGAATCGAAATCGAACAGGCGGTAAGCCGCGACGACATCGATCTTGTCGCCCGCAACGCGGTCGATCGCGCGCGGCAATGGGGTCGCTACGATACTGCTCAGGCAAAAACGAGAAGCGGTTACAGCATATCGCCAAGCGCCTGCCCCGATCGCGCGAGTCGGCTTCGCGAATATTCAAGCGAGTCGGCATTCCAGAGCGCGATCAATTCGGCAACTGCAACAGTGGCGGGCAACACCTATCACGACATCGGCATGATGTGGGGAATGCGCTATTTGTCATCGACCGGCATGTTCGCGCGCGACAACCCGACCGAATGGAATGGCGTTCCGGTCGCCAAGCATATCGTCTATCTGACCGACGGCAATCTGCAGGTCAGCACGAACGGCTATTCGGCCTATGGCTATGAAAGAGAAGGCAAGCGGCTGCAGGGATCTCAATCGCAGAACGATCGTCATATCGCGCACTTCCTATCGGCGTGCAGCCGCGCGCGGGCGATGGGCATGACCGTCTGGGTGATCGCGCTCGACGTCACCAATACCGACGAAATCGAGCCCTGCGCGACGAGCAGCGGGCATTTCTATACGAGCGACGGGTCTGACCTTGAGGCGGTGTTCACGCAAATCGGCCAAGGCATCGGCCGCCTTAGGCTGACCCAGTGAGCCGCATCTTCACCCTTCCCCGCCGCTTGCGGCGCGACAGCCGCGGTGTAGCACTGACCGAATTCGGGTTGATCCTGGTTCCGCTGATGGTCGTCCTGCTCGGCGCCTTCGACCTTGGCTATCAAAGCTATGTCCGCTCGGTGCTCCAGGGCGTCCTCAACGATGTCGCGCGGACCGCGACGGTTGAAAATCCGGTATTCGCCTACGCCGGCGACACCACCGAGGAACGCATCGCGACGGCAATCGAAGAGCGCGTCAATGGCATCGCCCGCGGCGCGAGCTATACGATCGAGCAATCGAATTTCTACGAGTTTTCCGGCGTCGGCAATGCCGAAAAACTGGTCACCGACGTCAATGGCAACGGCGAATACGACACCGGCGATTGCTGGGAGGATAACAACGGCAACGGCAGATTCGATACCAATGCAGGGAGGTCGGGCCGGGGCGGCGCCGACGATGTCGTCTATTATGACGTTACGTTGACGATGCCGCGATTGCTGCCGGTGAGCAGTCTCTACGGCGTTCCCGACAATTATACCATCAACGCGCGCGCCGCGATCCGCAACCAGCCATTTGCCGATCAGTCGGTCCCGGCCACGGAGTGCGGATAATGACCACCGGGATCTCCAAACAGCGCTCTGCCGGACTTCGTCGTCTCAAGGACGCCAGCGAAGGCATTGCGCTCACCGAGTTCGCGCTCGCCCTGCCGGTTCTGTTGACGCTGATCCTCGGCGGCCTCGAGACGGCCAATTTCGCGCTCGCGCATTTGCGCGTGAGCCAGATTGCAATGACTGCCGCCGACAACGCCGGGCGCGTCGATACGGCGATCGACGAAGCTAATATTTATGAAGTATTCTCGGGTGCCGAACTCGTCGGTGAGGCTATCGATTTTGAGCTAAATGGCCGGCTCGTCCTGTCATCGCTCGAAGACAATGGGCGCACCGGATCGACTGCGGGCCAGATGATCAACTGGCAACGCTGCATGGGCCGGCTCAATGTCGCACCCGCCTATGGGACCGAAGGCAAGGGCCGAACTAATTCCTCGCTCGCCACGGGAATGGGCGCGGCCGGGAACAGGATTACCTCGCAGCCGGGAACAGCGGTGATGTTCGTCGAAGTCACCTATAATTATCAGCCGCTCGTCGCCGCGCGCATATTGGGGACGCGGCAGATCCGCTACGAAAGCGCCTTCAACGTCCGCGAACGCACCAACCAGGATATCACCAATACGCAGAATCTGGCAGTGAACCGCTGTACCTGACGATGATCCTGCCGGCTGATCTACGGCTAGCGATAACAGACTTCCTTAACAGCAGCGATCACCTTGGCAGTGTTAACGAGCGCGAGCTTTTCAAGGTTCGCCGCATAGGGCATCGGCACATCTTCGTTGGTCACGCGCATCACCGGCGCGTCGAGATCGTCGAACCCGTCTTCCATGCAGATCGCGACAATCTCGCTTGAGAGCGAGCAGGTCGGCCAGCCTTCCTCGACGACGACCATGCGGTTGGTGCGTGACAGGCTTTCGAGGACGGCCGCCTTGTCGAGCGGGCGCAAGGTGCGCAAATCGACGATGTCGGCCTCGATTCCTTCCTCGGCAAGTTTTTCTGCGGCTTGCAGCGCGATGCCGACGCCGATCGAGTAGGTCACGATCGAGACGTCGCCGCCGCTGCGCACGGTCCGCGCCTTGCCGATTGGCAAGACATAATCGTCGAGCTCGGGCACCTCGAAACTCTGCCCGTAGAGCAATTCGTTTTCGAGGAAGACGACCGGATCGGTCGTGCGAATCGCGGATTTCAACAGGCCCTTGGCATCGGCGGCCGAATAAGGCGCGATCACGATCAAGCCGGGAACGCTTGCATA
>CAYQVL010000048.1:0-8956 GCA_964420825.1 uncultured Sphingomonadaceae bacterium | reverse complement strand
GTCGGCTTGGCGTCCGCCGCCTGACGCGCCTGCCCCTTGCGTCGCCGCAAATTCTTGCGGAGTTCTTCGGCCAGCCGTTTCGCGCGATCGTTCTTGTTCGTCATCGCAGGACAGTGCCGTTTCGCGCCGCCGATGCCAAGGCATTGCTTGACAAAAGCGCCCGGCAGTCTTCATAGGCGCGCCCTGTTCCCCGCGTCAGGTATGCTGCTGTAGCTCAGTGGTAGAGCGCACCCTTGGTAAGGGTGAGGTCGAGAGTTCAATTCTCTCCAGCAGCACCACGCATATTTCATGTCACTGACCTGCCACGGGTAATTTCCTCCGGACGCGACGAAGCGCAAATCGACTTTCGTCCGGCAAGCCAGACTAATCACGCCATTGCACATAATCTCTATTTGCGGGATTGAGAGGGCAAACGGCGGGGAATGCGAGATGGCCAACGACAGCACACATGCGAGCTTTGCCCGGCAATGCCTGATCGTGCTTGCCTTTGTCGCGCTCGCAGCGGCGCTTTACGTGCTTGTCCAGCTGCTGCTGCTTATTTTCGCGGCGATTGTGGTCGCGGTGATCGTGCGAGCGATGGCACGGCAATTTATCCGCTTCGGGATCGGCGACAGTCTCGCGGTCGGGCTGGCGGTGATAGCGCTGTTTGCGATCATCGGCTTGATCGCCTGGATATTCGGCGGGCTCGTCAGCGCGCAGTTCGTCGCGCTCGCCGAGAACATCCCCGCCGCCATCGATTCAACGCAGCGCCAATTCGATGCCTGGGGAATCGATTATGATGTGCGCCAGGCGAGCCGCGATATCAGCGCGCAGCTCTCCGGCATGACGTCGCGCGCAGGCAGCTTTGCGATGTCGGCGGGCGGTACGATCGCCAATGTTATCCTCGTGCTTGCGGGCGCGGTGTTCTTCGCCGTGCACCCGGCCCTTTATCGCAATTCAGTGCTCCGTCTCGTTCCGATCGAAAAGGAAGAGGTCGTCAGGAGAGCCTGCGACGATAGCAGTCGCGCGCTCGGACTGTGGCTTCAGGCGCAAATTCTCTCGTCGATTGTCGTCGTCATCCTCACCTATGTCGGCCTCAAGCTCCTCGGCGTGCCTTCGGCGGCGGCGCTCGCGCTGATCGCCGGCGCGCTCGACTTCATCCCGTTCATCGGCCCGGTGGTCGCGGGAATTCCGGCCGTCCTCGTCGCCTTCAGCTCGAGCCCTACAACGGCGCTTTGGACAATCGGGCTCTATCTGATCATCCAGCAGATTCAGGGCAATATTCTTCAGCCGATCATCCAGAAGCGATCGGTCGACCTTTCGCCGGCCGTGCTGCTCTTCGCCGTCGTCGCTGCGGGAACACTGTTCGGGATCGTCGGCGTCATCCTGTCGGCGCCGCTGACCGTCGTAGGCTTTGTGCTGGTCCAGCGGCTCTATATCGAGCAGGTTCTGGGTAAACCGGCCAAGACGCCGGGGCCGGGCGAAGACGGCATAAAGCCCGTCGATAAACGGGCCGGCGAAGGCAATCCCGGCTAGGCGAGAACGCCGGACGCATAGCCCCGCTCGACGAGACTGGTCCGCACATCGCCCGGCGCCAGCGCCGCTACCATGACTGCGAGCGCCGCGTCGATATCGTGACGCTTGCCGCACAGGAAGAAATCAAGCGCGGCATAGCGATGTTCGGGCCAGCTGTGGATCGAGATGTGCGATTCCGCGAGCAGCGCGACGCCGGTGACCCCCTGCCGCCCGCCGAAATGATGAAGGCGGACATCGAGCACGGTCGCGCCCGCCGCCTGGGCGGCTTCGCGTAGCGCGCTCTCGATCAGCTTGACGTCGTCAAGCTGCGCACCGCAGTTATGGAGATCGGCGAGCAGATGTCGGCCGTCATAGGGTTGGGCGGGCGATGGCCTATCCATCATAGCGCCGCCATTCGTCGGCGAAGATACGCACGAGCGCTTGATTGTCCAGCCTGTTGGGTTCCTCCTCGCGTCGCGACATATCGGGCGGAAAGGCGAACAGCCCAGCCTCGGTCGCGGCGGTGACGAAGCGGCCTCCGGGAAGGATCCGGCCGCGTTCGGCGATCGGTCCGTTCGCCGCCAACATGAAGCCCCATTCGCCAAAGCTCGGGACGTTGGCGTGATAGGGCCGGGTCGTGAACCCGGCTTCTTCGAGCGTCGCGGCGACAGTCCAGAAAGCCCCGGGCGATACATAGGGCGATCCGCTTTGCACGGCGACGATGCCGCCGGGCGCTACGCGTCGGCGAAGCGCGCGGTAGAAGCTCGTCGTGTAGAGCTTGCCGAGCGCGAAATCGGTGGGATCGGGAAAATCGACGATGATCGCATCGTATCGACCCCTGGCTTCGCGCACCCAGCGGAAGCCGTCGGCATTGATCACGGTCAGCCTTGGATCGGAGAGCGAGCCCTGGTTTAACTCGGTCAGCATCGGGATATGCGAGAACATCCGCGTCATCGCCGGATCGAGATCGACGAGCGTCACGCGCTCGACCCCCGGGTGGCGAAGAACCTCGCGTGCGGCAAGGCCGTCGCCGCCGCCGAGAATGAGGATATTCGCAGGGTCGGCGACACGCCCCATCGCCGGCAGGACGAGCGCCTCGTGGTAGCGATATTCGTCGATCGAGGCGAATTGCAGATTGCCGTTGAGAAACAGCGACACGTTGTTTCCGCGCCGTGTCAGCACGATACGCTGATAGGGCGTCGAAACGGCGTGGATGATGGGTTCGTCGATGCTCGCGGTTTCGGCATAACGCTGGAACCGTTCGGCGCCGAAAAACCCGATAACAAGCGATAGCGCCACCATCGCGCCCGCCAGCACCTCCAGCGGCAACTTCTTGCCGCGCGGCTGAATCGCGGCGAGCGCAAGCGCAACGGCGACATTAGCGAAGCCGAAGAGGAAACCTGTCCGGATCATGCCGATATAGGGCATCAGGATAAGCGGGAAGAGCAGCGAGGCGGCGAGCGCACCGACATAATCGAAGGTGAGGACGGTCGAGACCGTCTCACGGAAATCGAAGTCCCGGCGGAGGATACGCATCAGCAGTGGAATCTCGAGGCCGACGAGAAAACCGATGGCGACGACCAGCGCGTAGAGCGCGACCCGGAACTCGTCGACGACCGGAAACAGCAAGAACAGGAGCGCCGCGGTCCAGCCGCCGATCATCGCGATCAAGATTTCGGCGCGAATGAAAAGACGCAACTCGCCGGTCTTGACGTACCGCGTGCACCAGCTGCCGAGCCCCATGGCGAACAGATAAACGCCGATGATCGTCGAGAATTGGGTAACGCTGTCGCCGAGAAGATAGCTCGCGATCGTACTGGCGAGCAGCTCGTAAACGAGCCCGCACGTCGCGACGACGAAGACCGACCCGATCAGCGCCAGCGCGAGCGGACTCGGCCGCGACTGCGCGGTGGATACTTCAGTCATGGCTTCTCGATACGAAGATCGACCGGTTCCAATTCAGCCATGCACCGAGGCGGCGACGATGATCGCGACGCCGAGCGCGATCGAGCCGGCGAAGATGGCCACGGCGACATTCTGCTTCTGCTCGATCTCCTCCCAGAGCTTGCCTGGCGTCAGCAGGTCGAGAATGACGAACGAAATGATGAACAGCGCGATGCCGATCGCGGCATAGATCAGCGTGCTCCAGATGATTGCCATGTCCATAACCCTGTCTCCTTTGGTGTCGACTAAACTCTATTTGTGCCGCGCATCGCGCGCCCCCCGCCCTCCGGGCAAGATGATAATTCCGCCCGGGCCGCGCGCGGCGGTCGATCGCGCGCCGTCGGCGAAGGGCGAATAGCCGGCGAACGAAGCGTAAGCGAAGCCGGCGGTGACGATCAGGCACCAGATTCCGAAAAGGAAGAACCCGCGGTTCATGCGCTATCCCTAGTCATCATCGTCATCGTCATCGTCATCGCCTCCGCCGAAGTCGCTGTCCGATTTGCGCCGCGATTCAAAATTCAAATGCCTGAACCAGACCCACAGCGCCGGAGCCATGACAAGGAGCAATGCAAAAATCAGGTTCGAGAAGAAGGTTGCGCCCTTGGCGATGGTCACTTCGACATCGGCACCATTGCTCGGCGCATATTGGCCCTCGAGCCATTGGCTGCCCGCCGCCTCGACCATGAGATCGTAGGTCCCCGCGGGCACCATCGAGAATTTGCTCGACGAGCCGTCGCTGCCCTCGCTCCAATTTCCTTCGCCGTCATAGCCGCTATAATGCTCGACGACATTGCTCGCCTCGTAAACTATGCCGCTGTTTCGCTCGACGAGCAGATAGGCGAGATCGACCCAGGCGTTGTCGATCCCCGGCGCGCGAGCCGAAACGGTGACCGCCTGGCGCGGGCGGGTGAGCTCGATGGGACCGATTTTGGCCTCCTGCTCGACGCCGTTGGTAGCGAGCCTGATCGTCGTGGTTTGCGGGTCGCTGGTGCCGCCGAAGAGAAACGTGACAAGGATGATTGCTGCCGCCGCGACGAGCGCCAGCTTCAACATCTTGCCGGCTTTTTCGCGATAGGGCGAAGGCTGGTGCGGCAAGGGCAGCCCGCCGCCGCGCGGCGGGTCGATGCCGAATGCGTCGGTCATCTCATTGGGTTCGAGCAACTCGCTCAGCGTCCATTCTACCTCGCGCGCATTGCTTTCCCAGCTCAGCATCTTGCCCGGGCGTACGTAATCGGCGGTCAGCGCTTCCTCGCCGACCGCGACCTGCCAGTAAAATTCGCCGAGAACATAATCTACCTGCGCGCGCGTCTGCGCGTAAAAGGGCTCATAAAACTCGCCCTCGACGGTGAAGCCCGCCATCGCCAGGCTTTGCGGCGCGACGGTCAACTGACGCCCGAGGCTCCAGCCGCGGCCATCGGTGTCGAGGAAGCGGTACCCGTGATAGGGATTGAACAGCAGATATTCGTCCCACGGATAGGCGGCGTTCTCCGAACGCCGCAGATAACCGATGACCTCCCATTCGATACCGCGCAGCGTGCCGCGGCTGCCGAGCGGCAGTTCAAGCTTGCGAACCTCTTCTTCGTAGCGCGCGACGATGCGGACATCGGCATTGCTAATGTCGAGCACCGAGCCGCAATATTGGCATGCGATGCTGACCGTGTAGCCGGCGGCCTTGACCTCGATCGTGCCGCCGCAATTGGGGCAGTTGAATTGCTCTGCGGCGGGTGCGTCATCGCCCGCTACGGTGACGACATGGCGGTCGGTAGGCGCTGCGGGTGCAACTTCGGCCTCGTCGCTCCTGCCCCAGGGATTGGGGCGATCGTCTTCGGGCGGATCAGGCACCATAATCGGGCATCGCCCAGCCATGGATCGGGCGCAAATTGCGTGGACTCAGCTCGTCGAGCGTCAAATAGCGGCCGACATAGAGCCCCGGTCCATCTTCCTCGCGCTCGAAATTGGCGGCGAAGCCGTCGGCGTTGCGCATATCGACGTTGAAGACATCCCAGCCGGTCGTTGCCGCGAACGGGAGTTCGCCCTCGGCGGCAATGCATTTTGCCCAGCGCGCTTCGGTGACGACAAAGGACTCGCCGTTGATCTCGACGCGCTCGCCGACCTCGGGATCGCCGCCTGCCGCCCATTGCTGCACCGCATCGCCGGCGACCTGGTCGATCGGCGCTTCGACGACCATCTGGAACTGGCCGTCCGATTCGCTGAGCCAGCCGTGGCTCATATCGGAGAAGAGACACAGCCAGTCGTTCCACGAGCCCTGATCATAACCGAGCCTGATGCGGCCGATGACCTCGAAATTCAATCCGTCGTATGTTCCGGCGGTGCCACGCTGGATCGGACTGACATCGAAGGGCAAGGCGGCAACCTCGCCGATCTTTTCAAGCGCCTTGCCGATGCGCTTGACCGTGGAGTTGCAATAGTCGCAGATAACCGCAGGCAGCGCAGGCGAACGGAAAAAAATCTCGGCGCCGCAATTGGGGCAGTTTTCCGATTGCATCGTCCCCGCCCGCCCCTGCTCAGACCTGGCTCAGCAGATCGGCCTTCTTGGTCTCATATTCCTCTTTGGAGAGCGCGCCCATTTCGTGGAGCTTGTGGAGCTTCTCGATCTGCTCGAAAGGATCGACCGCAGGCGCGGCCGGCGTCGCGGGAGCTGCGGCGGGCTGCTGGGCGAGCGCGCCGGCCATCGTCTGTCCGATCGCCATGCCCGCGCCCGCGCCCGCGCCGAGCCCGGCCATGCCGCCTTCCTGATTCGCCGCCGCTTCGATCGCCTCCGCAGCCTGGAATTTGGCATATTGGTCGAGATCGCCGAGCACGCGCATCGAGCTTTTCTTGTCGAGATGCTTTTGTACTTCCTCGGGCAGCGAGACGCTTTCGACGAAGAAGGTCGGCACTTCGAGGCCATATTGCTCGAACGCCGGAGCAACGGCATTTTTGAGAGCCTCCGACAGTTTCTGCTGGTTGGCGGCGAGATCGATGAACGGCACGTCGCCGCTACCGAGTCCGGTCGCCAGCGCGGTCATGATCGCGGCGCGCAATTGCGGCTCGATATCGGCGACCGTCACCTTGCCGAGCGTGCCGACGAGCGTCGCATAGAAGGGCGCGATCGTCTTGACGCGGAACGAATAGCTGCCGAACGCCCGCAGCCGGATCGGCCCGAGTTCGGCGTCGCGGATGGTGACCGGCTGCGCGGTCCCCCATTTGAGGTTGATCTGCTCTTTCTGCGAAAAGAAATAGACGTCGGTCTTGAACGGCGATTTGAACGCCTTGTCCCAGTTTCGCAAATTGGTGAGGATCGGCATGTTCGATGTGTCGAGCGTGTGCAGCCCGGGGCCGTACATATCGCCGAGCACGCCTTCGTCGACGACCACCGCCGCCTGAGTCTCGCGCACCGTAAGCTGGGCGCCGTTCTGGATTTCGTTATCGGCGAAATCCAGCTTTTCGGCGAGTTCGCCGGGCTCTTCCTGCCATTCGATGACATCGACAAATTGTTTTGAAATGAAATCACGCAAGCCCATGACCGTGCCTCCTTAGCGCGTCGTCGATCGACATTAGCGCAGCCGAGCGGCCACGCAAAGCATATTACTGATGTAGACGAGCAATACAGTGAATTGAAGAGATTGCTATGAGTGTTTTTCGGCATCCTGTCCGGCCGCCAACAACGGGGTTGCCATGCCGCGCCTTCAGGCTTCACTATCGCGCCATCCGAGGAGACGAGTTTGATGAGCGAGCAAGATCTGTATCCGGTCCCCGCCCAATGGGCGCGCCGTGCCTATGCCGATGCGGCCGAATATGAGCATATCTACGGCCGGTCGCTCGCCGATCCCGGGACCTTCTGGCTCGAACAGGCGAAAAGGCTCGACTGGATCAAGCGCCCCGAAATTTCGGGCGACTGGAGCTTCGACGCCTCGGACTTTCACGTCAATTGGTTCACCGACGGCAAGCTCAACGTTTCGGCCAATTGCATCGATCGCCATCTCGCTACGCGCGGCGACGATGTCGCGATCATCTGGGAGCCCGACGATCCCGCCGGAGAGGCAAAGAGATTCACCTATCGACAGCTTCACGGCGAGGTCTGCCGCTTCGCCAATGTATTGAAAGCGCAGGGCGTTCGCAGGGGCGACCGGGTGACGATCTATCTGCCGATGATTCCGGAGGCGGCCTTCGCACTGCTCGCCTGTGCGCGGATCGGCGCCATCCATTCGGTGGTGTTCGCGGGTTTTTCGCCTGAAGCGCTCGCCGGACGGATTACCGATTGCGACAGCGCTTTCGTGATTACCGCCGATGAAGGCCGCCGGGGCGGCAGGCCGGTTCCGCTCAAGGCCAATGTCAACAAGGCCGCCGAACACACGACCAGCGTCAAAAAGATTATCACGATCCGGGCGACCGGCATTGATGTCGCAATGACCGAAGAACGGGATGTCTGGTATCATGAAGCCGCGCAAGGCGTCGATACGGATTGCCCGCCCGAGCCGATGGGCGCCGAGGATCCGCTCTTCATTCTCTACACCTCGGGATCGACGGGCAAACCCAAGGGGGTGCTCCATTCGTCAGGCGGCTATCTGCTCTGGGCCGCGCTGACGCACCACTACGTCTTCGATTATCGCCCCGGCGAGATTTACTGGTGCGCCGCCGATATCGGCTGGGTCACGGGCCACAGCTATATCGTCTACGGCCCGCTCGCCAACGGCGCGACGACGCTGATGTTCGAAGGCGTTCCCAACTGGCCGACGCCGAGCCGTATCTGGGAGGTCGCCGATCGCCACAATGTCGAGATACTCTATACTGCGCCAACCGCGATTCGCGCGCTGATGCGCGAGGGCGACGAGCATGTCTCGCGAACCAGCCGCCGGAGCCTCCGCCTGCTCGGAACCGTCGGCGAGCCGCTCAACCCCGAAGCCTGGCGCTGGTATCACGACGTCGTCGGCGAAGGGCGCTGCCCGATCGTCGATACCTGGTGGCAGACCGAAACGGGCGCGGCTATGATCACGCCGCTTCCCGGCGCTACGCCGCTCAAGCCGGGTAGCGCGACCAAGCCCTTCTTCGGCATCGAGCCGCAGATCGTCGACGGCGAGGGGCAAATTCTCCACGGCGCAAGCGAGGGCAATCTGTGCATCGCGCGCTCCTGGCCCGGCCAGATGCGCACCGTCTATGGCGACCATGACCGCTTCTTCCAAACCTATTTCACCACCTATCCGGGTAAATATTTCACCGGCGACGGCGCGCGGCGCGACGAGGACGGCTATTTCTGGATCACCGGGCGTGTCGACGACGTTATCAACGTATCGGGCCATCGCATGGGCACCGCCGAGGTCGAAAGCGCGCTCGTCCTCCACAAGGATGTCGCCGAAGCCGCGGTTGTCGGCATGCCGCACGATGTGAAGGGCCAGGGCATTTACGCCTATGTCACGCTCAACGCGCACACCGATCCGAGCGAGGCGCTGCGCAAGGAACTGTCCGACTGGGTGCGCACCGAAATCGGTCCCATCGCCAAGCCCGATGCGATTCAGTT
>CAYQVL010000047.1:0-8957 GCA_964420825.1 uncultured Sphingomonadaceae bacterium | reverse complement strand
GTGGAATATACCATCGAGCGCGGTGGCGCGAACAAGATCGGTTTTTGTCGTCATCGGGTTCCAAACGCTGGTGGATAGTTCGCCTAAATATCGACCCCATCTCATGTTGCAACGCAACACGATCAAAATGCGGCGGGATCGGGCCATTTGGGAGCGACAAGCGCAAGAACTTTGAAGAGCGTGCCCATTTGGTCACGCCCGGTCAGCCGGTCGCGCGCTGCCAATATCTCGTCGCGGCGCTCTGGCGAAAACCTTGCGAGGACGGCCGCGCGCGCGTCGATGCCGAGCGCGTTCAGCCAGTCTCCCTGGTCGACGGGACCAAAGCTTCGCAACCCCTGATCGCGCGCGAGGCGTCCGATGAGCGCGAAATCGACGTGCGCGGTAAGGTCGCGCATCCCCGGTTCGGCAAAGACATCGGCATAGTCGTGGCGCGCCACCGCCTGCAGCGTGTCGCCGAGCGCCGGGCCCGAATAGCCATAGTCGATGATCAGCGCCGCTCCGCCCTGTACGGCAATACGACTGGCCAGCGCTCGCGCCGTGCTTTCGACAGCGGGCGAGGTTTCGATGACGCTGCCCGACGGCGCGGCGCGCAAGCTTTCGGGAATCAGCGCGTCGAGCGGCGGGCCCGATAAAACCGGCGCGAACCGCCCGTCTTCGTGAGCGACCATCGTTTCGAACCAGCCTTGGTTGGTGCGGATGATCTGGCGAACCGGCAGCGCATCGAAAAATTCATTGGCGACGACGAGTAGCGGCGCGTCATCGGGTAAGCCGTCGAGATCGTCGTGCCAGCGCGCGGCGGGCAGGCGCGAGGCCTGGCTGGCGCGTAAGACAGGGCTCGTTTCGACGAGTTCGACCGGCGGCTCGAATCGCGCCGCGCGCATCGCCCGCAGAGCATCGGCGGCCAGCGTTCCGCGCCCCGGCCCTAGCTCGACATAGCGCGCATTGCCGGGCGAGCCCGCGCGCGTCCAAAGATCGGTTAGCCACAGCCCAATCAATTCGCCGAATATCTGGCTTATTTCAGGCGCGGTGACGAAGTCGCCCTGCGCGCCGAGCGGATCGCGCGTCGCATAATAATGCGCATTGGCCTCGGCCATGAACTGCGAAAGCGGGATGGGTCCCGTGGCAGCAATGAGGCGGGCGAGGCGGCGGGCGATAAGGCTGGTCTGATCGTCCTCCCTCATCGGATCGGCCATCGCCTAGCCGACATCCTCCGCGCCGGCGCGTTCGGGCTTGCCGCGCTCGTAACGGCCCTTCGCCGTGACGATCAGCCAGATCCCGCCGATCAGCATCGGAAGCGTCAACAGCTGGCCCATCGACATGCCGAACCACAGCAGCCCGAGATGATCGTCAGGCTCGCGGAAAAACTCGACGGTGAAGCGCGCGAGGCCGTAGCCGACGAGAAAAAAGCCGACGAGCTTGCCCGGGTGGAGCCGCGCCTCGGTTCTCCAGAACAGCAGCCAGAGCAGGAAGAACAGCCCGATGCCTTCAAGGCCGGCCTCATAGAGCTGGCTCGGATGGCGCGCCAATTCGTCGGCGCGCGGAAAGACGATCGCCCATGGGACGTCGCCGGGCCGCCCCCATAGTTCGCCATTGACGAAATTGGCGAGTCTGCCGAAGAACAGCCCGAAAGGAATCGTGCAGGCGACATAATCGTGGATGCGCAGCCAGTTCAATTTGTGCCGCCACGCCATGTAGAGGATCGCGAGACTGACCCCGATAACGCCGCCATGGAATGACATGCCGCCATCCCACACCCGGATGATCTCGCCGGGATTGGCGAAATATTCGGCCGGTTTATAGAACAATACATAACCGAGCCGCCCGCCGAGCAGGATGCCGAGCGTCGCGTAGAACACCAGATCGTCGGCATGGCGCCGCGCCATCGGCGCGCCCGGCCGAGCTATGAGCCTGAGCAGATACCACCAGCCGATGACGATGCCGGCGATATAGGCGAGGCTGTACCAGCGCAGTTGGAAGAAGCCGAGATCGAGCGCTATCGGCGACAGCCCGAAATTTTCGAAACGCAGATGCTCGCCGACGGCAACGGCGGTGCTGAACAGGAATTCCAAGGCTTCCCCCTTACGGTTTTTGCCCTCATAATGGCGGCGGACCAAAACGGAAAGCGCCGCTGCACAGCTGCGGAGCAGGAGACGACATCATGGCCACGCAAATAGCCGACGATAAAGCCGAAACCGGCGGTACTCCGGAAAAATCCTTCACGCGGATGCAAGACGGCAAGCCCGAACACTGGATGAAGATCGGCGCCGCGCATCAGGAGCATTACAAAACCGCCGCGCCGCAGCGGATCTTGCAGCATCTGCGCGATCTCGGCGAGCTGACCCTCGGCTTCGGCTGCGACCAGCTCCAGCACAGCTTGATGACGGCGACGCTTGCGCGGCGCGCGGGCGCCAGCGACGAGGAAATCGTTTCTGCGCTTTGTCACGACATCGGCAAGACGCTGTCGGTGCCCAATCACGGCGCGATCGCCGCCGAAATCCTCAAACCCTATGTCAGCGACGATCTCTACCATGTGATCAAATATCACCAGGATTTCCAAGGTGCCTATTATTACAACTATATGGGCCGTTCGACGACATTGCGCGAAGACCATAAGAACAAAAGCTGGTTCCCGCTTGCCTGCAAGTTGGTCGACGAATGGGACGCCCCGGCCTTCGATCCCGATTTCGCAGTGGACAGCCTCGAAAGCTTCGAACCCGAGGTTGTCCGTGTCTTCTCCGAACCAAAAATGATGTGACCGCACATCCCCGGCGCGGAGCGCGCGATCGACACGGCGCACTGGCATCGCCGGACGGCAGAAACTAAAGCACGCCGCATGGCCCTTTCACCCAGCCTCGGCATTACCCGCCGCCGCCTGTTAATCGGAGGCGGCGTAGGCGTAGGCCTTGCGGTCGCATGGGGCGTATGGCCGCGCCATTATGTCCACAATCTCGTCGCCGCCGAGGGCGAGAGCATCTTCAATGCCTTTCTCAAGATCGGCGAAGACGGGCATGTCAGCGTCATCGTGCCGCAGGCTGAAATGGGTCAGGGCGTGTGGACGGCGCTGCCGCAGGCGCTCGCCGACGAACTCGGCGCTGACTGGCGTACTGTCGGCGTCGAGACCGCGCCGATCAATCCGCTCTACGCCAACGATTTCCTGATCACCGAAGCCGGCGACGATGTCCTTCCGTCCTTTCTCGGTGGTATCGGCCGCTGGGCATCGCGCGAATATGCCGTGCGCAACGCCTTGATGATGACCGGCGGCTCGTCGTCGATCCGCGGTTTCGAACAGCGTTTCCGCGAAGCCGGCGCTACGGCGCGCACAGTGCTGTGCATGGCCGCCGCCGATCGCTGGAGCGTCGATTGGCGCGAATGCGACACCGCGTCCGGCTTTGTCACCCATGGCTCCAATCGTGCGCGTTTCGGCGAGCTTGCCGCGACCGCCGCCACCTTCGACCCGCCCGGCGACCTCGAACTGCGGGCGCCGGTCAACCGTCCGATTACAGGACAGTCGATGCCGCGGATCGATTTGCCCTCAAAGGTCGATGGCTCGGCGCGCTATGCCGGCGACGTTCGGTTGCCCGACATGGTCTTCGCGTCCGCCATCCAGGCGCCGACGCGCGGCCATCGGCTCAAGGCGATCGATCGCGACGCCGCCGATGCGGTGTTCGGCGTCACCGCGATTTTCGAGAATCCCGGCTTCGTAGCTTGCGTCGCCACCAATTGGTGGGCAGCCAATCGCGGCGTCGAGGCGCTCGCCGCGCGATGGGAAAGCGATGCTCTGGCGGTTAGCGACGCGACGATCGGCGAGGCGCTGGCGACTGCGCTTGACGGCGACGGGGGCACCCGCTTTGTCGATGAAGGCGATCTCGAGTCAGCATTCGCCGGACCCGGCACGGCGCTGCGCGCGACTTATTCGGTCGGCCTCGCCGCGCATGCGCAGATCGAGCCCTTAACCGCGACGGCGCGGGCGCAGGGCGACCGGATGGAAATCTGGGCTCCGACCCAGGCGCAGGGGCTGATGCGCGATGCGGTCGCCAGAGCGATCGGCTATGGCGAGAACCGAGTGACGGTCTACCCGATGCTGGTGGGCGGCTCATTTGGACGCAAGATCGAGCACGACGCTGCGGTCCAGGCGGCGATTATCGCGCGGCGTATCAATCGTCCCGTCCAGCTGACATGGTCGCGCGAGGAGGAAACGCGTTCGGACTACTATCGGCCAGCCGCGCGCGCGCGACTCTCGGGCAAGATCGTCAACGGCCGGATTGCCGCTCTCCATACGCGGATCGCGGCGCCGGCGAGCGACAACGAGCTGACCGCGCGGATCATGCCGGGGATCGCCATGGGCGGACCGGCCGACGCCAATTCGGGTGCGGTCGAGGGAGCGCGTCCCACTTATGGCATTCCCAATCTCGCGGTCGAACACATGCCCGCCGATATCGGCGTCGAATGCGGGATCTGGCGTTCTGTCGCACACAGCTACACCGCCTTTTTCACCGAAACCTTCGTCGACGAACTGGCGCGAAAAGCTGAAACCGAGCCGCTGTCCTTTCGTATCGGGATGCTCGGCGACGAAGCACGGCTCGCGCGCTGCCTAACCACGGCGGCTACGCTCGGCAATTGGGACGGCGGCGAGCAAGGCGGCGGCATGGGCATTGCCGCGCACAGCAGCTTCGGCAGCCATGTCGCGATGGTCGTGCAGCTCCATATCGGAGACGATCAGCGGCCGGTGATCGACAAGGTCGCCGCGGCAATCGATTGCGGCCGCATAATCAACCCCGAAATCGTCAGACAGCAGATCGAGGGCGGGATCATATTCGGGATGGCCGCTGCGCTCGGCGGCGAAATCCGCTATGACAATGGCGCGCCGATGGTCGCCAATTTCGATGGTCTCGACATGCCGACGCTGGCAGCCACGCCCGAAATCGTCATCGAGTTGATCGCCAGCGAGGAAATGCCCGGCGGTGTCGGAGAGATTGCTGTTCCGCCCGTTGCACCGGCGATCGGCAACGCCATATTCGCGGCGACAGGTCAGCGGCTGCGCAAATTGCCGTTCGTCATCGGCGGCGTCGCATGACCGAAAAACCCGGCTTTCATCCCGACACGCCCGCGCCCAGGATAGGCGTGCTGCTGGTCAATCTAGGGACGCCAGACGCGCCGACCCCTGCGGCGGTGCGCCGCTATCTCGCCGAGTTTCTTTCCGATCGCCGAGTCGTCGAGCTGACGCCGGCGCTATGGAAGCCGATCCTGCACGGCATCATTTTGCGCACGCGCCCGCGCAAGTCGGCGCGCGCATACCAACAGGTGTGGACCGAGCAGGGATCGCCGCTCGCCGCGATAACCACGGCGCAGGCTGCGGCGCTGCAACAGCGCTTCGGCGACAGCGTCTCGGTCGCCTATGCGATGCGTTATGGCCGGCCCGGTATCGGCTTTCGTCTCGAGGAGATGATCGCGGCGGGATGCCAGCGCATCCTGCTCGCGCCGCTCTATCCGCAATATTGCGGCGCGACGACGGCGACGGTTGTCGATGCCGCAGGGACGGTGTTTTCGGAGATGCGCTGGCAGCCCGCGTTGCGGACGCTGCCCGCCTATCATGACGATCCTCTCTATATCGATGCGCTCGCGAGGTCGGTGCGCGCCTCGCTGGCAGAACTCGACTTCGAACCCCAGGCGCTGATCGCCAGCTTCCACGGCATGCCTCGCCGCACGCTCGAACTCGGCGATCCCTATCATTGCCAATGCCAGAAGACCGCTCGCCTGCTCGGCGAGGCGCTGGGCAGGCCGCTATTCATCGCGTTTCAGTCTCGCTTCGGTCGCGCCAAATGGCTTGAACCGGCAACGGCCGACCTGTTCATCGCGCTTCCGGAGAAAGATGTCAGGAAAATAGCCGTTTTCGCGCCAGGCTTCGCCGCCGATTGCCTCGAAACGCTCGAGGAGCTGGCGATCACCGGCAGGCAGCAGTTTCTCGGCGCCGGGGGCAGCGATTTCGCCTATCTCCCTTGCCTCAACGCCACCGATACCGGTATCGATATGCTCGAAGCGCTGGGGCGGCGGGAATTGGGCGGCTGGATAGATTAAGGCCGCAAGCCGCGCGCGGACGAGGCGAATCTAGCCCGAAGCCTCCTTGCGGATCGACACCCGATCCGGTTCGTCGCTCGCCGACAATCTCTCAAGGTCGAAGGAACGGGCAAATTCGATACCCGTCCGTTCGCCGTCGGTCCACCGAACCCGGGCCGGAAACATCTGGTCTTCGAGTATTTCGATCAGGATTTCGGTATCCGCTTCGGTCCCGGTCAAGCCTTCGATCATGGCGCCGGTTGCCGAAAGATTGCGGATCCGGACCTTGCTGCTTTTCGCGCCCATCTCGACATTGGCCGTACGCAGCATGCTCGTACGCGGACTGCGGCTCGCTTTGTATCCCGACGCCTGCGCCTTGCCCTTGCCCTCGGCAAGCTGCTTGCGCGCCTCTTCGATACGCATCGGCTTGCCATAGATATAGCCCTGTATGTGCGAACAGCCGAGCTCGCGTATCAACGCGATTTCGTCTTCATGTTCGACACCCTCGGCGGTGGTTTCCATATAGAGGGTGTCGGCGAGCGTGACGATCGCCTTGATGATTGCCGCGTTGCGGTTGCCTGGAACGGCCGCGCCGCGAATGAACGATTGGTCGATCTTGATTTTATCGAACGGCGCCTTCTTCAAATAGCCGAGCGAGGAATAGCCGGTGCCGAAGTCGTCCAGCGCAAGACGGACACCCAGCTTCTTGAGCGATTTAAACATCTGTTCGGTGTCGTTGCTCTCATCGACGAAAACGCTTTCGGTGAGTTCGAGCTCAAGCCGCTCGGGAGCAAGACCCGACGCGGCAAGCGCGCTGGCGACGATTGCCGGCATCGCCGGATTGGCAAATTGGATCGGCGAAAGATTGACTGCAACTCGGATGCCATTGGGCAAGTCGACGGCGTCAGCGCAGGCGGTGCGAAGAACCCACTCGCCAATCTGTTCGATCAGCCGGATGTCTTCAGCAACGGGAATGAAATCGACTGGCGAGATTGCCCCGTGACTTGGATGGTTCCAGCGTATCAGTGCCTCATAACCCATGATTTGCGTGGTTTTGGTGCTCACAACTGGCTGATATGTGAGATGGAGTTCGCCATTGCCCAGCGCTTGGCGCAAATCGTCTTCGAGCCGTTTGCGCTGCTTGGCACCGCTGTGCATCTCGGCTTCGTAGAAACGGTGGACGCCGCGCCCGTCGCCCTTGGCGGCGTAAAGCGCGAGATCGGCATTGCGGACCAGTTCCTGAGACGTATCGCCGTCCGCTGGCGCAACCGCAATGCCGATAGAGCAGCCGATCGACAGCGTTACGCCATCGATCATATAGGGCTGCGAGAGGGCACCAATAATTCCCTTGGCAAGTTCGGAAAGCGCCTTGTGACTTACCAGGCCCGGCAACACGACCTGGAACTCGTCGCCGCCGGGACGGCCGACCATGCCTGCCTCACCGACGACACGGAGCAGGCGTTGCGCAACCTGCTGGAGCAGCGCGTCCCCCACCGGATGCCCCATGGTGTCGTTGACCGTCTTGAACCGATCGAGATCGAGCAGCATCAGCGAAACTTCCCGGATATGCCCCCGTTCGTCGGTCAAAGCTTTGTTCAGCGCGATCCGCATTTCTTGGCGGTTGGCGATCCCGGTCAGTTCGTCGTAGCGCGCAAGACGCGTCGCTTCGGCCTGCGACCGGCGCTTCTCGGTGAGATCCGAACCACTGCCGACGAAGCCGCGAAACTGCCCGATGTCGTCAATAATAGGCCTCCCCGAGATCGACCACCAACGCTCCTCTTCATCGAGCGCGGCGCGGACGGTGACGTCGGAAAAGGCGTTGCGTGATGTCAGATGGAAGCCGAGCGTGCGTTCCCCAGCCTGCGAAGCCTCTTCGGCGCAGATGATCGCATTCAACGGCCGCCCCATGAGTTGGTCGGCGGATTGGCCGATCGCTGCGGCAAGCCTGTCCGACAGATAGACGAGATTGCCCCGGCGGTCGGTTTCCCAGAACCAGCCGCTGCCGTTCGCTTCGAAGGCGGTCAGCAACCGATTGGCACGGCGGCTTGTCTGTTCCTGGCGATGACGGCTGCGGCTGAGCGCGTACTCATAGCGCGCCTGGAGCGAACTCATAACCCACAGGCAGGCGATCAGCGCCGCGCCAATCGCACCGACAAGAGCGCTACCCGTCAGATGAGCAATCATTGCGATTGCCGAAGCGGCGAAGGCAAGCATCGCTGCCGGCACCGACAAGAGCGCCATCAAAATGACAATGCCGGCAATCGACAGCCCGGCAATTCCGATTGCCCCGGCCAGAGTAATCGATCCGTCGGCGATACCGGTGGCCTGCCACCCGACCGCGACCGTCGCTGCACCCAGCCCGATCACCATGGGAAGCAGGCACCAAGCCTGCCAGTCGGGACGGAGTTTCCAGAATGCCGACGTGCGAAAGATCAATAATGCCACGAAGCCGATCAGCATCATCGCGCCGGCGGGCGCACTTGCATCGGCAAGATGCGCATAATCGCGCGCGACGACAAGCGGTATGGCAATACAGCCGATACCGATCAGCTGCGCAAACAAGGCGGCCGGCCAAATCGCCGCCGTCCGGCGGATCTTGGCAATCTGCGTATCGCACAGGAAACCGTTATCAGGCGTAGATAACCCGAGAGCCACCAGCCAGCTTTTCCCCGTGCCGGGATTGTCCTTCCCAATGTGATCGCGCAACGCCATGGTTTCTTCGCTAGCGCATGCTTAGTAACCATCGCCCTGATGATCATGGTTAACGCCGTATATTCGACCCTAGCTAGCCGCTCCACCCAGGCCATCGCCTGCAAACGGAACTTGCGCGGCAATCGGGCGCTTCCTAAGCCTATGCCAACAAGAAAAGAGGAGAGGATTCGCATGACACGTGTAGCGATAGT
>CAYQVL010000046.1:0-8971 GCA_964420825.1 uncultured Sphingomonadaceae bacterium | reverse complement strand
GAGAATCTTGCGCGGCTCGACCCCGACGAGGTCACCCAATGGGAAACCTTCACCCGGCTCGTCAGGGAAGGGCGCTCGGTCGCCAACATCTCGGCGACCTTCGGGCTTCCCGAACGCGGCGTCGAACGCATCCTCGCGCTCGGCAATCTATGCCCGCGTATCCGCACCCTCTACCGCCGCGAAGAGATCGACCCGGCGACCGTCCGCCACCTGACCTTGGCAAGCAAGGCGCAGCAAAAATCATGGCTCGCGCTGCTGGACGACGAAGAGGCCTATCTGCCGACCGGCCACCAGCTCAAATCATGGCTGTTCGGCGGCGCGTCGATTTCGACCGGCAAGGCATTGTTCGATCTCGAAAGCTACAAGGGCCAGATCGTCGCCGACCTGTTCGGCGAGGAAGGCTAGTTCGCCGATGCCGATGCCTTTTGGGAAGCGCAGAACGCGGCGGTGGAAGATCGCCGCGCCGCCTATCTCGAGGCCGGATGGGCCGATGCCGTCATCGTCCCGCCGACCGCGCATTTCTCGAGCTGGGAATATCAAAAGGCCGCCAAGCGCAAGGGCGGGCGCGTCTATATCGATATCCGCGCCAATGGCGAAGTAACCTTCCATGAAGGCTATGTCAGCCGCAAGGAGGCCGAACGCGCGCGGCGCGGGGAGAGCGACGAAGCGCCCCGCGACAAACCGGCACGCCCCGAACTGACCGGCCCGATGCAGAACTATATCGACCTGCATCGTCACGCCGCCGTGCGCGCGACACTGCTCGGATATCCGGCTATCGCGCTTCGGCTGATGGTTGCCCATGCGCTCGCGGGCTCGCATCTCTGGGGGCTGCGCGTCGAACCGCAGGATACGCGGCGCGACGATGTGCGCGAGAGCGTGGAGGTCTCCAAAGCCCGAAGCGCGTTCGACGAGCGCCGCCGCGCGGTGCTTGCGCTGCTCGGGTTTGCGTCCGAGGAACCGACCGTCATCGGCGGCGGCGAGCTTGGCGTCGCGGGCATCTTCGCGCGGCTGATGGCGCTGCCCGACGCTTGCGTGATGGAGGTTGTCGCCATCGTCATGGGTGAGACACTCGCCGCCGGAAGCGCGGCGGTCGAAGCGGCGGCGCGCGAGATCGGCGTCGATATGGCCGACTGGTGGGAAGCCGACGAAGCCTTTTTCGCGCTTCTGCGCGACAAGGAGGTGACGACCGCGCTCGTTGCAGAGGTCGCGGGCGACACTGTCGCCACGGCCAATGCCGGCGAGACGGTCAAGGCCCAAAAGGCTGTTCTATCCGACCATCTGACCGGCAGCAATGGCCGCGCCAAGGTCGAGCATTGGGTGCCGCGCTGGATGCGCTTTCCGCCTGAGGCCTATACCGAAAGAGGCGGCGTCGGCACCGTCGCGGCTCATAGCGAGGCGGCTTATGAGGCCGAACGCGCCGAGGAAATCGCGCGCGGCATGGGCGAGCTCGAGGCGGCTTTCGAGACACCCAGCGAGTCCGGTGCCGAGACCGAGCCGCAGCGCGAAGCGGCTTGATCCAATTGGGGGCGGTTCGCGCCGCCCCCGATTTTTTTGCGTTCATTTGCTCGTCGGGCTCGAAAATCGCTGCTCTTCGCGCTAGTCTTTCCAGCCTCTCCGGTCCGTCTCTCCAATATCTTCGAATGATCGGGGGCATGGCTTACTATGGACGCGCCGGTCTTCCGGCGCGCCTGGCTATCTCAAAGCTGTAAAGGCGATTGTTCGATGCGGCGTATGGTCTTTTGCTTCGATGGAGCGTGGAGCAAGCTCGACACCAAATCGGAGCCAGCCGATGTCGTGCTGCTCGCCGAAGGGAATTATCCCTCCTGCTGTCCCGAAAGGTCGAGCCGGAATCCCGGATAGACGAAGGCCGTGCTGATAGTATCGCACTCCTTCTCGGGCAGCCCGCATCGCCGCGCGGTGTCGTACCAGCCGGCGGTTATTTGATCTTCCATCTTTCTGATGATGGCCGCGGCTTCATCCCGATCGAGGTGGAAGCGCGCACATTGCGAAAGCATGTTATCGGCATGGGCATAGCGACCCAGATCGCCGCAGATCATGGCCAGATCGCGCCGCTCCAGGCTGATCGGCGTCGAAGGCGTCAGATCGTAGGCGGGCGAAAGCTTCCAGCCGGCATCGATGGCGATCGCCGCATGGTTGCGCGGGTGGTCGTCGATGTTGGAGATCTGCGCATTGAAGACCATTCGACGAAACAGTTCGGCTGCGTCCTCTTTTGGCTCGGCGCTGATTCGGCGCAGATCTTCGACCAGCAGGACATAGGACCAGCGTTCGCGGTTCTGGTGCGTGTCTTCTGTGCGCAATATCGTCAGGCCGCTGATCATGCGCGCGCGCATATCCTTCTTTGACCTTTTCCCGATCGAAGCGTTTGACCAACAGGACATCGCGGTTGCTTGCCGTCACCACCTTGCTGTGCGCGGCATGGATGCCGCATTCCCCGGCAAGTTCGAGCATCGCATGTTCGGCGCGCGCATGATTCCATTTGTCGTCAGGCCGGTTGAATTTGGCGAGCCACAGACCGTCTTCGTCTTCGACGACCGCTTTGGGGCGCGCGCCGCCCATTGAGGTCCCGATCAGCATCAGATCCTCGACCTGTTCGGCTTCCGGGCCGTCCGGCATCTCTTCATCGGCGATGGTCGCATCGGCTAGTGCCAGCAACTTTTCCAGATCCAGCGTCTTGTTGAATTTCCGCTTCGGGGCAGGGGGCTCGGGGCCAAGGCCGAAGCCGAGGGCGCCGGCACGGTCATCCGGCGCGTAGAGGAGATAGTCGATCTCGCCGAGTTCGGGCAGGCCGGCATGCTTTTCAACGATTTGCCGTCCCCAGTGACCGGGCCCGGCATCACGCAGTGCGCCGAACACGCCCTTAAGCGCTGTTGTCTGATAAGTCGTGTCGCCAAAGTTGAGTTCGAGCGGATCGATCGGCACGGCGTTTGAGCGGACAAGGTAGCTCTTGCCATAGACAAAGCGTCCCAGCGGAATGCCGCTCCGGTCCGCTTCGAGCACAAAACGCCCCGCTGTCACGAATTTCGTCGTTCCGGGCAGCATCATGTAGACAAAGCATTCATTGGCCCCGACCGGGGAGGTCGCCCTAGAAGTCATTGTCGAGTCCCTCGCTCGTGCTGGCGCGTTCCCGGCCGCTGAGCCGCTCTAATGCCATGCCTTCCTGATCGCGGGCGGGATCGGCGAGTTCAATCATCGGGCCGAGCAAATCATAGGCCCACAGCAGGGCGGCATAGTTGGCTATGCCCGTGCCGAGCCTTCCCTTTTCCGCATCCATGACGGCGCGTGACCCCGTGCCGATCTTCCCGGCAACCTGTTCAATAGTCATATTGCGACGTAGCCGTGCGATGCGCAGGTTCTTGCCCAGACGCTTGATCGCCTGCTCTACCTCATATGGAGGAGCGCTCATGAGGAGATTTCTTGCTGTCATATGCTCTTAAAGGCCCTTTGCGCCGATTAATCTGCTTTTAAGAGCATATAGATTTATCAAAATTTGTCAAGATTTGTGCTCGTAAGAGCATGTTACAAGCCATTATGCGCTTTCAAGAGCAGTAACCTCTGTCGTAAATGATTTGCGCCCAAGCTTTTTGGCTGACCAGGCTCTCGTCGACGGAGCCCGTCTTTGGCGGTCTCGGTCATCCTTTTTAACTTTTCGCGCGCTGGTCATCCGCGCGGCGCTTAGCGCGCGGCCATCGCCGGCCGGCGCAGCCCCTGGCGATCCCCCGGAGCGGGCGCCCAAACCGCCTTGCTCCTCGGAGCGCGCGTTTCGAAGCCGGCGCCGCCATGGGCGGTCCGATCGTGCGGGTGTGGCTATGCGCTGCAAATCGGATCGGCTGCTACGCCAACGGTCGCAACGAGGCATTTCTTTGTGCTCGGAACGGCCCAGTTCCGGCTCCTTTCGCGTTCTCCTGGCATGGCGCGCGGCCTGCAAAACCATCGCCCCCGCGGCTAATTTCCCCGCTTGGGATGCCCCAAGCTCCTCGCGGCCGCTACGCTTTCAAATTAGCCTTCGGGCTCCGGTCCTCCGCTTTTCGCTACGGCCCTTGCGGGTTCGCAGCCACGCCGATGCGCCATCGCCTTGGTCACGCCCGTCGTCCGGAATGGTCCGGGCGGTAAACCCAAGGAGAAATACCATGTCAGCAATCGGTTATGTACAGCGCCAGTCCGACGGCAGCTTTCGCGGCACCTTAAGGACGCTTTCGGTCCGCACCGAGATCGAGATCGTCCCCAATCGCGGCAAGTCCGGCGAACAGCCCGACTATCGCGTGCTTGCGGGCGGCGTCGAGCTTGGCGGCGGCTGGAAGCGCACCGGCGAGGTCTCGGGCAGCGAATATGTCCGTCTCTCGATGGCCGCGCCCGAACTCGGGCCGCGCACCATCTACGCCAATCTCGGCCGCGCCGCTGGCCAGGATGACGAGGATGCCTTCGCCATCATCTGGAACCCGGCCGACTGAGGGCTGCTTGCGCCCCGCGCCCGGTTAGCCGGGCGCGGGGCTTTTTTCGTGCTTTCGCGAAGAACGGGGGTGGGGTGTCGTTTTCGAGAGCGCGCGATTTCGACACTCCCCGCAGCGCCGCCAGAGGGCGATGGTTCGCCGATACCGGCCGATCGTGGCCGCGTTGAAGCGAGGCGTTCTATGTACCAAGACGACGATATCGCGCGCGCCGAGCGGGCGCGGCGCAGCCATCCCTTCCTCAACACGAGCCAGGCCGCGCATTATCTTGGGCTGTCGCAGCGGCTGCTCGAGAAGATGCGCGGCCAAGGCAAGGGTCCGCCCTTTCGGCGTCACAGCCGCTTTGTTCAATATCATGTCGACGACCTCATCGCCTGGTCGGAATCCACCGGCAGCAAGGGCACCAAGCAATGACACGCCAACGCAAGCGCCCGGCGGAGTTGCCGCTCTTCTCATGGGCGCGCCAACTTGCTTCCATGCCGAAGAAGCGCCGACCGTTCGGCCGCCGCGCGCTTGCGCTGGGCGGACTGGGGACAGCGCTTGCGCTCACCATCGCCTTTCCGCCGCGTCCCTTCATCGTCTGGAATGCAAGCGCGAGCGCGCCGCTCGGGCTTTATCGTGTCGGTTCCAAGGCTGAGCTTCGCGCCGGCGATATGGTGATCGCGCGCATGCCCGAACGCTATCGGCTATTCGCGGCGCGGCGTCGCTATCTCCCCGCCAATGTGCCGCTCGTGAAGCGGATCGCCGCCGCGCCGGGCGACGAGATCTGCGCTTCCGGACGCTATGTGCTCGTCAATGGAAGGCTTGCAGCGCTTCGCCGGTCGGGCGACCGGGCGGGACGGATGTTGCCTTGGTGGTCTGGCTGCCTGGTTTTGCGGGACGGCGCGCACATGCTCCTGATGGACCATCGCGAATCGTTCGACGGGCGCTATTTCGGGCCGACGGCGCGCGATGACATTATCGGCGAAACGTGGCCGCTATGGACCGAGTAAAAGCGTTTCTCGTTGCGTTCGCGCTGCTCGGAGCTGTCCCGGCAAGCGCCGATCCTGTCGATAATTGGCGGCCGTTGATCGCCGAGGCCTCGGCGCGGTTCGGCATTCCGGCCGACTGGATCGAGCGCGTGATGCGCGCCGAAAGCGGTGGGCGGACCATGTTTCGCGGCCGCCCGATCACGAGCCGGGCAGGCGCGATGGGTCTGATGCAGCTGATGCCCGGGACTTGGGCCGCGATGCGCGCCGAGCTCGGATTGGGGCGCGATCCCCACGATCCGCGTGACAATATCCTCGCGGGGACCGCCTATTTGCGCGCGATGTACGACCGGTTCGGCTATCCGGGGCTGTTTGCTGCATATAATGCCGGGCCCGAGCGCTATGCCCAATATTTGCAAGCGCGACGCAGCCTGCCGCGCGAAACGCGCGCCTATCTGGCGCAGCTTGGTGGCCGACCGGTGCCGTCAGCGGACCAAAGCACGGATACAGAAACGCGCGCCAACGTCATCTTTTTTGCGCTTGGCGATACGTCCTGGGCTGCGCCCATGCCGCTTCGAACAACAGCAGCTTCACCGCTTTTCGTGCCGCTCAATGACAGGAATGGTGAGCGATAGTGAAGCCTGATCATGCAGGAGGGGGAGTGGGGCTCGTCTCGGACAGACCTATTTTGACGGCCGCCGGAGCGGCTGTGCAAGGCCGGCGGCGCCTCCAATTTGCTGCGCAAATCGGTTCCTCCACCGCCGCTTCGCGGCGCTCCGGCGTGCGCCTTCGCGGCCCTGACAGCCGCTCCGGCGCCCGTCTCCATGACCGTGTTCCCGCTTTTGGGAACGCGAAAATGGAGGCCAATATGACCATGATATCGATCGTCGAAACAGCGTCGCGCGATGCCTATCCAGCGCTCTTGAAAGGGCTCGAAGCGCAGTTCGGGCGCGAGGACAGCGTATCGATCGCCGCGCATTTCCTGAGCGCGGAGCTGGCGGATTTTCACTGGGAAAGCCGTATTTCGGAGCGCCGGCTCGGCGCATTCGAGAGCGCCGATGAGGATGAAATCGATCTCGATCGGATCGCGATTGTCGGACAACTCAAGGGCAGCTGGTTCGTTGCAACATGCCTCGTCGATTGCGAGGGTGCGGTGCACGACTTGCAAAGCCTGGCGCTCAAGCGGAACTGCGAGGAAGCGCAAATTGCGTTCGATGCGCTGCAATGAATGGTACGAATTTCTCTTATGGAGCGGCGCCTTGGGGCGCCGCTCCTCTTTTTGTCCTCGACGGCCTCGGCGGGTCGAAGAGCGCTGCAACAGGGGAGGGAAGGGCGAGGAAGCGGGTGAAACGCGATAGCAAGATAAAGGCACTGTCTCGCAGGGCTCGCCAAGTCATTGTCTGCACATCTTTTTTGGCGAGACAGGATATCGGTGTTGCGAGATATCGCCCTGCGGAATGGCGAATATCTGCGGATTTTGAAGCTTTTTTGCGAGACGGATTGACGCGGTGTTTGGTAGTCCCTTTCTCTGCTTGTGAAAGGATATCCATGAGCGAGGACGAGTTCGAACCGCGGCTTGGCCGGATGCGCGCCAAGGGCGCCAAGCGCAAATATCTCGGGCTAGTTGTCGCAGCCGCGCGGCGCGCCGGAGTTCGCACCGGCATTCGCTATCGACGCTTCGACGGCAGCCGGATCGGACGCGGCGCCGGTATAGGGCGCGTGCTCGGCTCACGCGATCGCTATGCGCACTTCCGCGCGCGCCGAGCCATCGTCAAAACGCGGCTCGTCAAGCTTGCCGGCAAAGGCTTGGGAGCCGCCAAAGCGCATCTGCGCTATATCGAACGCGACGGTGTGGCGCGCGATGGCGAACCGGGCGAACTCTATGCGGCGGACAAGGACATTGCCGATGGCAAGGCGTTCCTCGAGCGGTGCGACGGCGACCGTCACCAGTTCCGTTTTATCGTCTCTGCCGAGGATGGCGACCAGTATCAAGATCTCAAGCCGTTCGTCCACAAGCTGATGACGCAGATGGAAGAGGATCTCGGCACCAAGCTCGACTGGGTTGCGGTGGATCATTTCAACACCGGCCATCCGCACAGCCATATCATGCTGCGCGGCAAGGACGATCGCGGCGAAAACCTCGTCATCGCGCGTGAATATATCGCGCATGGCATGCGCGCACGCGCGATGGAGATTGCAACGCTCGATCTCGGGCCGCGCACCGACCTCGAAATCGAGGACCGATTGCGCCACGATATTTGGGAGGATCGGCTGACCGCGATCGATCGCCGACTGGTCCGCGACATGGACGAGCAACGGACAGTGTCGGCGAGTGACCGTGATCCGTTCCAGCTGGCACTCAGGGCAGGCCGATTGCACAAGCTCGGAAAGCTGGGTTTGGCGGAAGATATCGGCAATGGGCGCTGGCAGCTCGCCGATGGGCTGGAAGATACGCTGCGCAAGCTTGGCGAACGCGGCGATATCATCCGGACGATGCAGCGCGCTCTCACCGCCGCGAAGCTTGATCGCGTGCCGGCCGACCGCGCGATCTTCGATCCGACGGCGAAGGACGCTGCACCGGTCGTGGGGCGTGTTGTTGCGCGCGGTCTCGCCGATGAGCTTCACGATCGCCATTATCTGATTGTCGACGGCGTGGATGGCCGCACCCATTATGTCGGGATCGGGAAGGGCGATGCTGTTGAGCCATTGGGCAATGCTTCGATTGTTCGGATCACGCCGCGCAGCAGCGGCGTGCGGAAGGTTGACCGGACAATCGCCGAAGTCGCGGCCGCAAATGAGGGAAGATACAGCATTGACGCACATCTGCGGCATGACGCGGGCGCCAGCGAGGAGTTTGCGCAAGCCCATGTCCGCCGCCTCGAAGCCATGCGGCGGTTGATGAGGAGCGTCGAGCGCGATGCCGATGGAAGCTGGACAATCGCTGATAACCATCTCGACAAGACGGCCGCCTACGAAGCGCGCCGGCTGCGAGACCGGCCGGCTACGGTCGAAACATTGTCACCGGTGCCGCTGCAACAGCTTCCCGAGGCAGATGCGGCGACCTGGCTCGACAATGAGCTGCTCGCCGGCGAACCGGTTCCGATGCGGGACGCAGGGTTCGGGCGCGAGGTTAAAGCTGCCACGGTCGCGCGACGGCAATGGCTCATAGATCAGGGATTAGCCGAAGAGCGCGATGGTATGGTCGCTTATCCGAAGGGGATGATCGACACGCTTCGGCGTCGAGAGTTGCTGCGGGTCGCGAGAAGCCTGTCCGATGAGCTCGGCCTTCGCTTCGTCGAGGCGAAGGCCGGCGAGCGGATTGAAGGGGCACTGCACAAGCGGGTCGATATGACAAGCGGGCGCTATGCGCTGATTGCGAAGTCGAAGGAATTTACGCTCGCGCCATGGCGGCCGGTGCTGGATCGAAATGTCGGAAAAGTGGTGTCGGGAATTGTGCGTAGCGATCGGATTAGTTGGACATTACAACGCGGGCGCAGCGGGCCGGCGATCGTCTAGGTCTGCTTTGCACTCTTCTCT
>CAYQVL010000045.1:0-9124 GCA_964420825.1 uncultured Sphingomonadaceae bacterium | reverse complement strand
AACCGACGGCAAACAGGCGCTGAATTGGAGCCTGGGCCAGGATAGCGACGATGTGACGCTGAGCGCGCCGCTTGCGCAACTGCTCGGCATCGACTCGGGTTCGGAAAGCGTCTCGCGCTCACGCTTTCTTGCCACTTTCGGTGAAGTTGGCGCGCGCGAAGGCGGCGAGGCGATCGCACGATTGCGCGCCAGCAATGCGCCAACGGCCTTCGCCCATGACTTGCCCAATCGGCCCGGCGAGCGCCTCGCGCACCATCTGTCGCCGCCCGACGAGAGCGGCCGGATCGCCGCGCGGGTCGAACAGCCCGACCGCCCGGTTGAAACGAAGGCTTTAGGTCTTCGCGATTATCTGACCGGACTGGGCGATGCGCGCAAAGCAAGGCTGTGGATTGAAGAGCAGCTTGCGAGAGCCGGAGAGGCCGATCCCCAATTCACGCTGCTGCTTTTCTCGCTTCATCGTTTCGACATGGTCAACGCCGCTTTCGGCCAGCATGCGGGCGACGCGGCGCTCCAGGGCATGGCGCGGCGCATCGAAAAACTCGTCGGTCCGATGCCGGGCCGCAAACGCTTGATAGCGCGACTCGCCGGTGCGGAATTCGCCGTCGGGCTGGCGGCCCCCACATCGCTCGAAGAGGCCGAATTCCTGGCGCGTCAGCTGGCGGTTGCAGTCGAACAGCCTTTTGTATCGGGCGATCAGGTAATTCGCGTCCGCATGCGCTGTGGGATCGTCAGCGGGGGCGTTGGCGACGAGGATGCGGCTTCGGTGCTGCGGCGGGCGAGTGCTGCGCTCGCGGGCGCTCGCGAGGGAGAAGGCAGGGCAATCCGCGTGCAGGGAGCCGCCGAGGAAAACGACGCGGCGCGCGCCAACCGGCTAGAAATCGATTTGCGTCCGGCGCTCAACCAGGACGAAATCGAAATCCTCTTCCAGCCTCAGGTTTCGGTGACGACGGGCGCGATTGTCGGTGTCGAAGCACTGGCGCGCTGGCGTCATCCGGTCTTCGGAGAGCTCGGCGCGACGTCGCTGTTCGCGGCGGCCGAGCGGTCTGACTATCTGGCCGAGCTTTCGGCGCATGTGCAGGCCAAGGCGGCCCGTATCGCGGCTCAATGGCCGTCAACGCTCGCCGGCATACGGCTCGCGATCAACGTTACGGCCGCCGAGATGGCCGAGCCTGATTTTGCCGATCGCTTTGCGACCATGATTGACGTCAGTGGATTCCCACGCGAGCGGCTTACTGCCGAAATCACCGAAAGCGGGCTGATCGAGGATCTCGGTGCCGCTGCTGACCGCCTCGCGGCATTGCGCGCTGGCGGCTTTCGCGTCGCCATCGACGATTTCGGCACCGGTTATTCGAGCCTCGCCTATCTCAAATCGCTGCCGCTCGATTACCTCAAGATCGATCGCCGGTTGAGCCAGGACATCACAGGAAGCGCGCGCGACAGGATCGTAGTCAGCGGAGCTATCGAGATGGCGCGATCATTGGGGCTGACGGTGATAGCCGAAGGCGTCGAAACCGAAGAACAGCTCGCACTGCTCGCCGAGCAGGGCTGTAGCCTCTATCAGGGTTTTCTGTGCTCGCCGCCGATCAACAACGCGGCGCTCATTGAGCTGCTTGGGAAAAGCGCAGGATAGGCAGCCTTCACGCGTCTCGTTCTAGGCGTCCGTCAGTCCAGCGAGATCGCTGCGAACTGACGAATCGCCGGATCGCTCCGCGAGGGGATTTCGAGTCGCAGCGCCCGGTTGCCGAAATCGATCGACACGCGGTCGAACGCCCGCAGCGCGTTCATCCCGAGCAGCATCGCGGGACGATCCTCGAGATCGAGTTGGCGAAAGAGTTCCGATTCTGTAAAGGCAATCGGCAGTGCGCTGAGTTCAATGCGGCCAATCTGGACGCACTCGGCGATCGTGTAGTTGATCTCCATCGATGTTCCGGTAACCGCCGTGACACGAATCAACTGATTTGCATCCATGTGTCCGCGCCGCACGAGCCGATCGCGTAGCGCCATATTGCCGATCGAAAAACTCGATCCGGTATCGACGATCGCGGTAATATTCGTTCCGTCGATCTGCACATCCGCCAGTACAAGACGGCCCAGACGCGTGCGCCCACGAACGATAATGATATTCCGGTCGGTCGTCTCGCGATCCGAATAACGCGACCGTGTCAAAGTCATCTCCTGCCGTCCGAAGTCGATAACGACCTGATGATCTTCGAGTGCGTCGATACCGAGAACTCCCTGTGCCCCGAGATTGCGGCGCGCCAACGCAGGGGCTTGGACTTCTTCCATCGTGCGCTGCCCAAGGACAAGTTCCGGAATGATGACGGTCTGCACCTGCTGAACGTCGAGAAGCGATGAAAGGAGGATGTCTTCGCTCGGATTAAGGACCAATATATCGGCAAGTTCGCGAGATATCACTGTTCGTTCGGAACCGGTGTCGATGATGAAGCGGTAGGGGCCGTCGCCGCCAATGTTCACCGGTACGGTCATCCGATCATCATACATCTGATCGTAACCAAGCGATTCGGATTGAGTAATATCGGATTGCGGGCCGATCAACGGCACATCGGCGTACCCCGGCACCGATGCCAGCAACCAGAAACCGCCCCATATCCAAGTCATGCCCATAGCACTTCTCCGGCTGCCGTGCGCCAGCAGAGTATACCATTCAGAGGAGCGAGGGAAATCCTTGGGGGCTATTCAGCCAGCCGCGCGTGCGAGACCCTTCGACAATTGCAGTGCGCCGTTTAGCCTCGCGTTGGGATCGCTCCAATTACGCGTGATGACGAGCCTGTGATCGGGCCGAAGCCTCGCCGTGCCCTTGAGCCTTTCGACAAAGCCGATAAGTCCGGCGGGGTTGGGAAAGCTATCCCGGAAAAAACTCACCAGCGCGCCGCGCGGGCCGACATCGATCTTCGAAACGCTCGCCGCTTTGGCGTTGAGCTTGGTTTCGATGACGATCAGCAGATTGGCGGTTTCGTCGGGGATCGCGCCGAAGCGGTCGATAAGTTCGGCGGCGAAGGCTTCGACCTCCTGCTTGTTCTCGAGATCGTTCATTCGCCGGTAAAGCCCCATGCGAAGATCGAGATCGGGAACATAGGCCTCGGGGAGCAGGATCGGCGCGTCGACGGTGATCTGCGGCGAGAAATCTTCGCGCGGCGCATCGAGACCGGCTTCGTCCGCCTTGGCCGCGACAATCGCCTCTTCGAGCATCGACTGGTAGAGTTCGAAGCCGACCTCCTTGATATGGCCTGACTGTTCGTCACCGAGAAGATTGCCCGCGCCGCGCTGGTCGAGATCGTGGCTCGCGAGCTGGAAGCCGGCCCCGAGCGTTTCAAGATCGGAAAGCACGGTAAGCCGCTTGGCCGCAGCTTCGGTAACGATTCGGTTAGCCGGAGTCGTCAGATAGGCGTAGGCGCGCGTTTTCGAACGTCCGACGCGGCCGCGCAATTGGTAAAGTTGCGAGAGGCCGAACTGATTGGCGCGATGGACGATCAAGGTGTTGGCCGAAGGGATATCGAGTCCGCTCTCGACGATCGTCGTCGACAGCAGGGCGTCATAGCGCCTGTCGTAGAAGGCCGACATCCGCTCCTCGACCATCGTCGCTCCCATCTGGCCGTGCGCGCTGATGAACTGGATCTCGGGTACCTTGGCGCGCAGATAATCCTCGATCTCGGGCAGATCGAAAATGCGTGGCACGACGATGAAGCTCTGCCCACCGCGATAATGTTCGCGTAGCAGCGCTTCGCGCAGCACGACGGGATCCCATGGCATGACATAGGTTCGCACCGCGAGGCGGTCGACCGGAGGTGTCTGGATCACTGAAAGATCGCGCAGACCCGACATCGCCATTTGCAGTGTTCGCGGGATCGGCGTTGCGGTCAGCGTCAGCACATGGACGTCGGCCTTCATCGATTTTAGCCGCTCCTTGTGGACGACGCCGAAATGCTGCTCCTCGTCGACGATGACGAGCCCGAGGCGCTTGAAGGCGATGGACTTGGCGAGCAGAGCATGGGTGCCGATGACGATGTCGATCGAGCCGTCGGCTATGCCCTCGCGCGTTTTTTTCGCTTCGGCGGCGGGTACGAGCCGCGAAAGCCGCCCAATTTCCATCGGGAAGCCCGAAAAGCGCTCGACGAAATTGGTGTAATGCTGGCGCGCTAGCAATGTAGTGGGACAGACGAGAGCGACCTGCATGCCCGCCATCGCCGCGACATAGGCGGCGCGCAATGCTACTTCGGTCTTGCCGAAACCGACATCGCCGCAGACCAAGCGATCCATCGGCGTGCCCCTGCCGAGATCGTCGATGACCTCGGCGATGGCGCGTTCCTGATCGTCGGTCTCGACATAGGGAAAGCGATCGACGAAGGCGGCGTAGCTGGTATCGGGATGGGCTTCGGGCGATTTGCGCAAAGCGCGTTTGGCCGCTGTAGCGATGAGCGTGCCCGCGATTTCGCGGATACGATCCTTCATCCGCGCCTTGCGCCGCTGCCAACCTTCGCCGCCGAGCTTGTCGAGCGAGGCGCGCTCGCTATCGGCGCCATAGCGCGACAGAGTATCGAGATTTTCGACCGGGACGTAGAGCTTGTCGCCGCCGGCATAGGTCAGCGCGACACAATCATGCGGCGCATTGCCGACCGGGATCGAAGTCAGCCCTTCATAACGACCGATACCGTGGTCGGCATGGACGACGAGATCGCCGGGGCTGAGCGTTGCCAGTTCGTTGAGAAAGGCATCGGCGCTCTTGCGGCGTTTGGCGCGGCGGCGCAGCCGATCGCCAAGCATGTCCTGCTCGGTGAGCAGCGCTATATCGGGGGTGGCGAAGCCGTGATCGAGCGGAAGGACCGCGAGCGAGACGCCTGCGCCAAGCGCCGCCTGCCAGTCATCGGCGAGGACGCCGCCGGTCAGGCCATGATCGGCGAGCAATCCGGCAAGCCGTTCGCGCGCGCCGATGCTGTAGCTGGCGAAGACGATTTTCTTACCAAGTTTCCGCTCGGCGGCGATATGCGCAACAACGGCCTCGTAAACATTGGCGCCGCTTTGCCGTTCGGGAGCGAAATCGCGCGCACCGCCGATGTCGAAATCGACGATATTCGGACCCGGCGGTTCGCGGAACGGGCTAGCCAGGTGGAGGGGCGCGCTGTCGATCCGCGCCTGCCATTCTTCGAGTGTGAAATAGAGCGTCGCCGGATCAAGCGGGCGGTAGCTTCCGGGATCGGACGATTGGGCGGCGACGCGGTTGCCGTGATAATCGGCAATGGCATCGAAGCGCGAATCGAGCGCCGCGGAGGTTCCGGCGTCGCGGACGAAGATATCGTTCTCGCCGAGATGGTCGAACAGGCTTGCGAGCCGGTCCTCGAACAGCGGCAGCCAATGCTCCATGCCCGCCAGGCGGCGACCCTCGCTGATCGCCTGATAGAGTGGATCGCCAGTTGCGGTGGCGCCGAACATTTCGCGATAATTGCCACGAAAGCGCTTGATGTTTTCCTCGTCGAGCAATGTTTCCGCCGCGGGCAGCAGCGTGAAGCCATCGATCCGTCCGATTGTGCGCTGGTCGGCGGGGTCGAAACGGCGGACGCTCTCGATTTCGTCACCGAAGAAATCGAGCCGCAAGGCCTCGCTCTCGCCCGAAGGAAATAGATCGACGATGCCGCCGCGAATCGCGAATTCTCCGGCATCCGCGACGGTGTCGGTGCGGACATAACCATTCGCCTGAAGCCGGTGAGCGAGGTCGTCGCGATCGATACGCTCGCCGGTCGCAAGCCGCGCGCCGAGCTGACGGATCCGGAACGGTGTGAGATTGCGCTGGGTGATCGCATTTATGGTCGTAAGCACGAGTTGTGGTTTGCTGCTATCCTGCTGCAAGGCATGGAGCGCCGCGAGCCTTTCGGCCGAGATTCGCAGGCTCGGGCTTGCCCGGTCATAAGGCAGACAATCCCAGGCCGGATATGAAATTATCTCGATTTCAGGCGCGAAATAGGCGGCGGCGTCAGCGAGACCGCGCATCGTGCCTTCGTCGGGAGCAATATAGACGGCACGGCTGTTATTGGCCGCTGCGGTGCGTGTCAGATCGGTCATCAGCCAAGGCAAAAAGCCGGTCGGAGTGCTCGCCAGCGTAAGCGGCGCATGCGCCCCCATGATCGCCTTCAAGGCTATCATTTGGCAGTCTCTATATAGTCGAGCCGCTGCAACGCATTCATCATTGTTCCCTTGAGAGGCGCTGGCGGCGGTAGCGTACCGATTGCCCAGGCCATGATCGAAACGTCGTCAATGTCGAGAAGGGCCTCGAACCAAGCGATCTCCGATTCGCTCCAGCCTTCGCCATAGCGAT
Organism: uncultured Sphingomonadaceae bacterium; assembly: GCA_964420825.1. GTDB lineage: Bacteria > Pseudomonadota > Alphaproteobacteria > Sphingomonadales > Sphingomonadaceae > Parasphingopyxis. Next base: position 2,796 of record CAYQVL010000045.1, on the reverse strand, counting down.
CGAAAAAACCGCCGATCAGCAGATCGGCTTCCTGGGTGCCGCGATGCCAGGCGCGAAAGTACAGACGCTTGAGGCGGGTTTCGCGATCCATAATGGCTCCATGGCAAAAAGGCCGGCAGGCGCTGGCGCGGCCTGTCGGCTTCGGTGTAGTGTGGGCGTATCTAGCCATGCGACCCGACATTCTCAATCCGCTCTTCGCCGAAATCGAGGCGATCAAAGGCGTCGGCAAAGCGCTGGCCAAGCCGCTTGCCCGGCTGAAGCTCGATCAGGTCGTCGATCTGCTCTTCCATCTTCCGGTCAGCTGGATCGACCGCAAGCTCATCGAGACGCTAGACATGGCCGATGATGGGCGCGTGGTGACGGTTGTCGTTACGCCGGTCGACTATACGTCGGGCGGGCCGCGCAGCCCGCTTCGCATCCACGTAACCGATGGCGCCGGAAATTATGTCAGTCTCGTCTATTTCCGCAATCCGGGCTGGGCGAAGAAGCTGTTGCCGATCGGCGAGCCGCGCGCGGTTTCGGGCCGGCTCGAGTTCTATGGCCAGGAATTGCAGATTGTTCACCCCGATATCGTGCTGCCGTCCGAAGAGATCGGCGAAATACCAGTTCGCGAACCCGTCTATCCGCTTTCCGAAGGGCTCACCAACAAGCGGATGAGTCAGCTGGCCGAGCAGGCGCTCAAGCGCACGCCCGAGTTGCCCGAATGGATTGAGCCGAGCGTTAAGGCGCGTGAAGCGTGGCCCGGTTGGCGCGCTGCCCTCGAACAACTTCATCGCGATCCCGTCAATGAGAAGGCACGGCGGCGGCTCGCCTATGACGAGATTTTCGCCAATCAGCTGGCGCTGGCGCTGGTGCGGGCATCGTCGCGCAGCCGGCGTGGGGAGGCATTGCACGGCGACGGGCGCCTGCGTGGTGTTCTCAAGCTTCCCTATGCACCGACCGGCGCGCAAACGCGAGCGATCGCGGAGATTGAGGGCGATGTCGCGCAAAATGTGCCGATGCTGCGGTTGCTCCAGGGCGATGTAGGATCGGGTAAGACGATGGTTGCGGTGATGGCACTGCTGATGGCGGTCGAGGCCGGCGCGCAGGGCGCGTTGCTCGCTCCAACTGAAATTCTCGCGCGCCAGCATTATGATACGCTCTCGACGATGCTGCGCGGGCTACCGCTCACCGTCGCCGTGCTGACCGGACGCGACAAGGGTAAAATTCGCGAATCGACATTGATGGGGCTCGCCGACGGATCGATCGACATATTGATCGGCACGCATGCGATCTTTCAGGATTCGGTACGGTACAAGAAGCTTGGCCTTGCCGTCGTCGACGAGCAGCACCGCTTTGGTGTCGCCCAGCGGATGATGCTCGCCCAAAAGGCTGAGCGACCGCCGCATCTGCTGGTGATGACCGCGACTCCGATTCCGCGCACGCTGACGCTGACGCATTATGGAGAAATGGACGTCTCGCGGCTCGACGAGATGCCGCCGGGACGCCGGCCGATCGAAACGCGCGTGCTTTCGGGCGCTCGGCTCGACGAAGTAGCCGACGCGCTCGGCCGCCATATCGCCAGGGACGGTCAAGCCTATTGGGTGTGTCCGCTGGTCGAGGAAAGCGAGATCGTCGATCAGGCCGCTGCAGAGGAACGTGCGCGGGCGCTTAAATCACGTTTCGGTGACGACCGCGTCGGCCTTGTTCACGGCCGGATGAAGGGGCCCGAAAGGGACGCGGTGATGGAGCGGTTCGCCGATGGCAAGCTCGCGGTGCTTGTTGCGACGACGGTTATCGAGGTCGGCGTCGACGTGCCCAATGCGACGCTGATGATCGTCGAGGGAGCCGATCGCTTCGGCCTCGCGCAGCTCCACCAATTGCGCGGCCGCGTCGGTCGCGGAGCGGAAAAGTCGGTCTGCCTGCTATTGCGCGGCGAGACTCTCAGCGAAAGCGGCCGAGCAAGGCTCGGGCTGATGCGCGAAACGAACGACGGCTTCCGCATCGCCGAGGAGGATCTGCGGTTGCGCGGAGCGGGCGAGATACTGGGCACACGCCAATCGGGCGAAGCAGGTTTCCGGCTCGCCACGCCCGAACTCATTGCGGAGCTTGCGCCGATGGCAAATGACGATGCGCGGCTGCTGATCGAGCGCGAGGGTGGGCTCGACAGCGCCCGGGGCGAGGCGGCCCGGATCGCGCTCTATCTTTTCAAGCGCGATATGGCCGTGCCGTTGTTACGCTCGGGTTAGTCGTTTTCGGCCTTGAGCGGGGAGCTGTCGAGTAGAGCGCGATATCCGCGCGCGTCGAAGGGGCGAACGAATTCCGCGCCGATCCGATCGGTTAGCGACCAGACGATCTTGGCGTTGACCGCGCCGATCATCGGCAGATCGAGCCGGACGAGCGTATTTTCGCGATAGGATTTGGGCGTGATAGCCATGAAGCCGAATGGCGAGAGATTGCCGACGAGGATTTCGTGAGCGTCCTTGCCTGGTTCGTGAAGCTCGGCGCGAATCGACACCGCCTCGCGGGCATTGCGCCGCTTCTCGACATCGAAAATGTGCTGGGCGAGGGGTTGGACTCCCATAACGCGACTCCGGTTGCTGATACCAATAACCGGCAGACACTGGCACCAAGCCCTTAAATCGTCGCGAAGCGAACTGACTAACCGTTGATTTACCGCGTTTCTTTGCCATCGCAAGACGCCAATTCCAGCGATTCTCAGTCGCGAACAAGCACTCCGTGCTTCTTTTTGCCTGCCGAGATACGGACCGGTTCATCGCCGACCCTGACCGTTCTGTCGATGTTGTTCACGGCTTC
>CAYQVL010000044.1:0-9161 GCA_964420825.1 uncultured Sphingomonadaceae bacterium | reverse complement strand
GCCATATCTCCGCCTGGCACGCGGGCGCCGGCGATCAGGCTCGCGCCGAGCGGCTGCTCGATGAGCCGCGATTCGCTTTCGCCGGGCAGTTTGTAGCGCAGCCGGAGATGCGCCATCTCGGCATTGCGCTCGCCCCGCGCATCGCCGCGATTGGCGGCGTAGCGCCGCTGCGGCAGCCAGCCGCGCGATCCCGCCGGGACGATCTCGTAGAGCGCGGTCACCTGATGCCCGGCGCCGATCTCGCCGGCGTCGACGGTATCGTTGTCGAAATCCTCTTCGGCGAGCAGCCGGTTCTCATAGCCGATCAGGCGATATTCGCTGACATAGGCGGGATTGAACTCGACCTGGATCTTGACGTCGGAGGCAATGGTGAACAGCGTCGATGAGAGTTCTTGGACGAGCGCGCGATAGGCCTCCATCGCGCTGTCGATATAGGCGTAATTGCCGTTTCCGTGATCGGCGATCTGCTCCATCATCGCCTCGTTGAAATTGCCCGTGCCAAAGCCGAGCGTCGACAAGGAAATGCCGTCGGCGCGCTGGCGTTCGACCATTTCGATGAGCTGCTGCCGGTCGGTCGTGCCGACGTTGAAATCGCCGTCGGTGGCGAGCAGGATGCGGTTGATGCCGCCGTCGATCATATTGGCGCGCGCCGCTTCATAGGCGAGGCTGATGCCCGCCGCGCCCGCCGTCGAACCGCCCGATTGCAGCTGTCCGAGCGCGGCGATGATCTCGCCGCGGTCCGACGAGCCGGTGAGGATCGTCTTGGTCGATCCGGCATAGGTGACGATCGAGACGCGGTCGCGCGGGTTCAATTGTTCGGCCATCATCGCCATCGAGCAGCGGACGAGCGGCAATTTGTCGGCCGAATGCATCGACCCCGAAACATCGACGAGGAAGACGAGATTGGCCGCGGGCCGTTCGCGCCGGTCGATGTCGTATCCGCGCAGGCCGACCCGAAGCAGGCGTGTGTTCGGGTTCCACGGTGTCGTCGCCATATCGGTCGAGATGGTGAAGGGGCGAGTCCGGTCGCGCGGACGATCGTAATCGTAGCGGAAATAGTTGAGCATTTCCTCGGTGCGCACCGCCGCCTCGGGCGGGAACTGCCCCTGATTGAGGAAGCGGCGGACGTTGGCGTAGCTGCCCGTATCGACATCGACGGCGAAGGTCGAAACGGGCTCGTCGGCGACCGCCATGATCGCCGCGACCGCTTCGCCGTCATAACGTTCGCGATTCTGGGGTTGGGGCGGCGGCGCATATCCGCTCGCCATTCCCGGCTGCGCAATCCGGCTGCCGGTCACCACGACCGACTGGCCGGCGGCCGCTTCGGCCTGTGTCCTCGGCGCGGCCAATAGCGGCGGCGGAGGAGGCGGCGGTGCCGTCACATTGCCGCCGGGGGCCGATGTGCGATACCGCCGGCGCTCATAATCGTCGTCGCCGACGTTCAGAAACGGCGCGCAGATCGCCTCCGCGCTCGCCGGTGTCATTGCAGTTTGCTGCGCTTCGCTCGGCTGAACGCCATAGACCAGACCGCCCAAAGCCATCGCCGCGAGTGCGGCAGGCGCGAATATACGCATGATATGATTCTCCCTCTCGCCGCGACCCTATGTAACACTATCACATCAATCCGCCTGAACGGACGCTTAATGGAGTAGGCGGGAGATCGGCCGCTAAGCGTCCTCGGGCGGCGCCGGCGGGATGACCGGCGGAGCGATATACTCCTCCTCGCCGACGCGCGATCGCCAGATCCACGCCCCGACGCCCAGTCCGAGCAGGCTCGCGACCGCCAGCGGCATCCATAATTGTTCGATCAGATAGCCCATGGTGCGTCCTTCTAAACCGGCTTGCGGCCCCAGATCAGCCAGGCGATGCCGAGGCCGATGAAAAAGGCGATGACATTGAGGATAAGCGCCTCGATCCACAGGTCGAACATCAGGCGTCTCCTTCGCCAGGGACGGTCACGGTGAACTCGATCCGCCGATTGGCCGGATCGGCGGGATTGTCGCCGAGCGGTTCGCTCGAACCCTTGCCGACTGTGCGCAGCATGTCGGCGGGCAGACCCCGCTCGACGAGCGCGTCGCGGACCGCGACCGCGCGGTTGCCCGAAAGTTCGAGGTTGACGTTCTCGCGGCCGCCGCGGTCGCTGTGCCCCGCGATCTCGATACGAACCCCCCGGCAATCGCGGGCGGCTTCGGCAATCCGGTCGAGCAGGCGCGCCGACGCGGGGTTGACATAGGGCGATCCGCTGCGAAACCGGATGGTGTGTTGCGAAACCAGCGCGTTGAGCCGCGCCTGGCAGTCGGCGGCGGCGCGCGCCGTGGCGGCTTCGTCTTCGGCGGCGCTATCGTCCCACAGCGCGTCGAAGACGCCGCGCTGCGCGAGCGCGATTTCGCGCATCCTCCGCTTGAGGTCGTTCGGGAAGCTGCCGCCAAGATGGATGGTGCGGCTGACCGGACGGCGCGGAACGCGGACCTCGACGCCGACCGCGCCCTCGGCTTCGAGCGCCGCGAGCGTCCGGCCTTCGAGATCATCCGCGATCATCCGCGCCTGCCCCAACGGACCGAGGCTGAGCCACGTCACAAGCCCCACGCCCGCCAAGCCGATCAGCAATTTCACCAAGGGTGACATCACCCCGTCTCCGCCATGGACCTAAACGGCGATACTGTCGCAATGCCCGCCATTTGGCAAATCCCGGTGTCCGATCCGAAATTACGGTAAAGTGCACGCACCTCATCGGTATGGGAAACCCGCAAAGGTCGCCATCACAGCCGTCATGCGAAAGCTCATCGTCATGGCAAATGCCCTGCTCAAAGCCGACCGGCTCTGGACGGAATCCATGGCTTGACCATCACGGAAGACTCTATCGGGCGAGCCTCCGCGCACGATGCTCGATCATCATTTCGAGTTCTGCGACCAGTTGTGCCGCCACATTCGGTTTGATGCGCACAATCAGATCAGCGAAGCGATCCGCAAGCGCGGGCGGCAAATCCACCCCCGTCTGGAGAATGAACGGCAGCGCGGCTGTCATCATGTATTCGACAACGGGCGAAATATCCCCGTCGATGAAATTGGCGTCGAGAACCGCGCCCGCGATGGGATGCGTCGCCAGCAAGGCCAGCACTTCATTTACCCTTGCCGCCGGACCTCTAACTTTCCCTTCCGCGTCCTCGATCGCAATTGCGATGTCCAGTGCGATGAAGGGTTCGTCCTCGGCGATAAGAATGGCTTGGTGATTGAGCAGGGCATGTTCGGGGCGCGAGGTTCGCCGCTCCAGCTCACAATTAACTCGGCAGAGGGGTCAAATGTTCCACCGCGGCCGACAGAATGACCGTTATTCCTTCGGGATTCCATTGGTAGACCAGCTTGCCGGCGAGATGTCCTTCGATGCTTCGCCGGGCGAGCAGAGTGCCGAACCCTTCGCGGGTCGGGGCGCCCTTGACGCGCGGGCCGCCCCGTTCAGTCCACGTGATTTCGAGCGTGCCCTTCTTGATCGACCAGCTAACATGGACGCGGCCGCCGGGCTTCGACAAAGCGCCATATTTGGCGGCGTTCGTCGCCAGTTCGTGCAAGATCATCGCCAGACTGGTGACGGCTTCGCCGCCTACCGCGACTTCCGGCCCTTTAACGTTCGCGCGGGACTGGCCGCCTGCATCGTCGAAGCCGGCATATGGACTCAGGATGGTTTGAACGATTTCAGTCAAGGTCGATTCTGACTTGGCCGCCCGCGGCCCCTTCCTCCGGGGCCGGACCAGTTGATGGGCGCTCGCCATCGCTCCCAGCCGGCCCTGGATTGCCGTCAGCATCTCCTTCGGCGTCGCCGCCGACCGTGCGCTCAGGGAAACGATACCACCGGCGATCGAGAACAGATTTTTGACCCTGTGATCCATCTCCCGAAGCAGAAGTTCCTGGTGTTCGTCATGGCGCTTGCGGTTGCTGACATCGAGAAAGATCACCCCGATCTTTGGGCCGGAGCCGTCGTCGAAGCGAAAGGCAAAAACATCGAGGGTCCGCCCCTGCGTTACCAGCTCGCGTTCAAACCGTACCGAGTCGCCCGTCGCAACCACCTTGTCGTAAATATCGAACCAGTCCTGCGATTCACCGGGCGTCGCCTCGCGGATCGTCTTGCCGACGACGTTGGCGATGCCGCTTTGGAGTTCAAACCCGGGGTTGGCGGAGAGGTAACGAAAATCGCTCGGTTCGCCGGACGGCGTATCGACCTTCTCCAGGATGCAGAACCCTTCGTCGATATACTCGAACAGCATCCGGTATTTCGCCTCGCTGGCGCGGAGGGCTTCATCCGCCGCTTGGTGCTCGGTGATGTCCACAAACGTCAGGACCACGCCGTCGATGACGTTGTCGACCGTCCGATATGGGCGAAGGCGAAGGATAAAAGTCATCTTCATGGTTTGAAGGGTGACCTGGCGCTCGATCGACGACAACTTGCGCAGCACCGTCTTCACGTCGTTTTGCAAGCCGGCATAGTCGAGCAGGCTGACGATCTCCGTGATCGGCCGTCCGACATCGGCTTCGCGAAGATGAAAGACTTCGCTTACTCCGCGTGTGAAGCGGCGGACGCGAAGGTTTTCGTCGAGAAAAAGCGTCGCAATATCGGTGCTCTCGATCAGATTGGAAAGATCGCTGTTCAACCGCGTCAGCTGTTCGTTCTTTCCGGCGATCTCGCTGTTGATGGTCTGCAGCTCCTCATTGATCGACTGCATCTCTTCCTTGGCGGTCTCCAACTCCTCGTTCGATGATTGCAGTTCCTCATTGACCGATTGATACTCCTCGTTCGCGGATTTCATTTCCTCGTTGGCGGTTTCAAGTTCGTCGATCGTCGATTGAAGCTGCGTCCGCACCGTCCGCAGTTCCTGTTCGAGCGCCTGTGTCTCTTCGGCCGGAGGCTGGGCCGCTTCGCCGGATTTCGCGCGCGGAGCCACCGGCCCGGTATCTTGCAGGGTCAGGACGACAAGCTCGGCTTCCGGGCCCGCGTAGGTAAGTCGCTCGGCCATCAGCCGTACGAACCGGGGCTTGCCATCGACGCGGATCGGAACATTGTTCCGCCAGACTGGCTCGGTAGCGGTACGTACTTCCTGGAGGAGTTCGCGCGCCGCCGGCCGCAGCGCTTTGCGGAGCATGTCGAACAGCGAAAAACTCGGCGCGCCCGGCGCGGGTTCGAGATACTGCCCCATCGAACCGCCCGAGAACCGGACAATCTGATTGGCGCGATCGAGCACGAGATGCGGCGGGTTATGCTTTTCCATGACCTGGCGTACGCTTCTGTCGATCACGTCGTCTTTACGCTTGCCCTCGGGCTCGAATAACGAAGGTCCGCTTAGCCGGTCAGTGGAGAAGCGTGGCAACGCCGCCGACGGAACGTCGCGCCGTTCGAAAATCCGGTGTTTCTGGTCGCGCGTGCTGAACAGCTTTTTCGCACGCGTCACCGATTCAGAGGATCCCAGGAACAATTTTCCCTCGGGCTTCAACCCATAGTGGAATGTTCGCATCACGCGGTCCTGCATTGAAGCATCGAGATAAATCAGCAAGTTGCGACAGGAAATGAGATCGAGCTTGGAAAATGGCGGGTGCTTGACGACGCTGTGGACTGAGAAAACGCACATCTCGCGTATCTCAGTGACGACGCAGCATTCGTCGCCTTCGACGCCGAACCAGCGTTCAGCGCGTTCTTCCGATAGCCCCGCGATAGGCTTTCGGTAGCGGCCGTGTCTCGCTGTCGCGATGGCCCGTTCATCGAGGTCGGTGCCGAAAATCTGGACCTTCGGCCAGGGGCGCCGGGCGTCCATGGCTTCGCGCAAGAGGATGGCGATCGTATAGGCTTCCTCGCCCGTCGCGCATCCCGGCACCCAGATGCGGACATCTCCGCCCGCGCCTTTGCCCTTCACAAGCGCCTGCAGAACTTCGTCATTCAATGCCTCGAAAGCGTCGGGATCGCGGAAGAACTGCGTCACGCCGATCAGCAATTCCTGGAGCAGCGCGTCGAGCTCTTCGGGCTTGTCGGCAAGCCGTTCCATATAGGCTTCGGGCGATTCCACCTGGAGCACCTGCATCCGGCGCTGGAGCCGGCGCATCAACGTCTTGTCTTTGTACTCGCTGAAATCATGACCCGTGCGAGCGTGCAGGGCGTGCAGGATCGGCGCCAGGTGCGATGCCGTATCTTGCCGGATTCCATCCGCATCCTTTCCGTCGGCGACGGACACAAGGTGATGTTGATGCGAGATGACCCGCGCCGGCATCGCCTCCACCGCCAGCACGTCGTCGACCAGCCCGGTGTCGGCCGCGCTCTGTGGCATTCCGGGCAAAGCATGGCTGTCGAATTCCGCCTGAGCGAGCGTAAGCCCGCCATGCTCCTTCACCGCCGCCAGCCCCTTCGCGCCATCGCTGCCGGTGCCCGACAATATTATGCAGACCGCGTTCTCCCCCTGGTCTTCGGCGAGCGAATGAAAGAACGTGTCGATCGGCCGGCGCCGATCGCGCGGAGGCGCCGGCCGAACGATCTTTAGAGTGCCATCGAGGATCGTCATCGTTGCGTCGGGAGGAATGACGAAAACGCAATTCGGCTTTACCCGGTTGCCGTCCTTGGCCTCGATGACGTCCATCGCCGTGGTCTTGCCGAGCAATTCCGCCAGCATGCTCTTGTGGTCGGGCGAGAGGTGCTGAACGAGCACGAACGCCATGCCGGTATCCGCCGGTATCTGCGAAAAGAAGCTTTTGAATGCTTCGAGGCCGCCGGCCGATGCGCCTATGCCGACGGTTAGAAACACTTTCGGATTTCCCGGCTCGGACGGAAGCCGCCGCTCGCGCGCGTTCGAGGCCCGGTCTTTTTTCGCATGCCCTGCAGGCCTCCGTTGGGTTGAGCGGCCCGGCGGTTTCCGGTTCCGGGCGATTGCGTTGTCGTAGCATCAAAGCGTTGTCCTAGCATCAAAAGCGCCGTCGATTCGAGTCCAATCGACCATTGGTATTTGCCGCGTCGGCAACGCGCTTCCCTGGGCTCGGGAATTCCCCGGAATTCCGGGGAGTGCGAATGGCGCTTCAACCACCGGCCCATCGGACATATGCACGATAGCCCGACGCGATGGTGGTTCAAGGAGCCCAAGTAACCTTATCTATGCGGCTCCCGCATAATTCACTACGCGGGTGGGAAAAAGGCCGGGGCGGCTGCGGGGGCTACCGCTCGAAAGCTGAGGATTCATCTATGACCGTTCGTCAGGCGTTCCTGTTTCTGAGCGTTTCCCTCGTCGCCGTCATTGTGCTGCTGGCCCGGCAGTGGCCCTTGGCGCATTGGGCCTGGCTGGTGCTGGCTCCGCTATTGCTGCTCGGCGTTTACGACCTGTTGCAGAAGAAACATACGATACTGCGTCTATATCCGCTCATCGGCCATTTTCGCTATATGTTCGAGGGTGTCCGTACCGAGATCCAACAGTATTTTGTGGAATCCGACTTAGATGGGAGGCCGATCAGCCTCGAATTTCGCCGCCTGGTCTACCAGCGCGCGAAAAAAGTCGACGACACCCGCGCCTTCGGCACCGTGTTCGAGGTGTATCGCGATGGGTATGAGTGGCTCAACCATTCGCTGGCGCCCACGGCCTGCAACAAGGGTGATTTGCGCGTCCATTTCGGCGGGGCCGCATGCACTCAGCCGTATTCGGCCTCCCCCTTGAACATCTCGGCAATGAGCTTTGGCGCGCTGAGCCGCAATGCGGTGATGGCGCTCAACCGCGGCGCCAAACTGGGCGGCTTCGCCCACAATACCGGCGAAGGCGGGCTCAGCCCTTGGCACCTGAAACACGGGGGCGATCTGATCTGGCAGATCGGCACCGGCTATTTCGGTTGCCGCGACCCGCACGGCGAGTTCGACGCCGAGCTCTTCTCCGAAGGGGCGCAGCGCGATGCCGTCAAGATGATCGAAATCAAACTCTCCCAGGGTGCCAAGCCCGGGCATGGCGGGGTGCTGCCGGCGGCCAAGTTGACCCGCGAGATCGCCGACATCCGTCATGTGCCGATGGGGGAAGATGTGATTTCCCCGCCCGCGCATTCTGCCTTCACCACTCCGATCGGCCTGCTGGAATTTGTCGCAAAGCTGCGAGAGCTGTCGGGCGGCAAGCCGGTGGGCTTCAAGCTCTGTGTAGGCGACAAGCAAGAATTCCTCGGCATCTGCAAGGCCATGCGCGAAACCGGCATCCTGCCGGACTTCATTACCGTCGACGGCGCCGAGGGCGGCACCGGGGCCGCACCGGTGGAGTTGACCAACTCCGTGGGCATGCCTCTGCGCGGCGGCCTGCACTTTGTTCACAATGCCTTGCGCGGCATCGGCGCGCGGGATCAAATCCGCATCATCGCCGCAGGCAAGGTGTTTTCCGCCTTTCATATGATCCGGGCGATGGCGCTGGGCGCCGATACGGTCAATTCGGCGCGCGGCATGATGCTGGCGCTGGGCTGCATCCAGTCGCGTCGCTGCAATACCGACAAATGCCCTACCGGCATTACCACGCAAAACCCCTCACGCTACAAGCAGCTCGACGTCAGCGACAAGGGTGTGCGGGTCGCCAATTACCACCATGCCACGGTCCAGGCGCTGGCGGAGCTGCTGAATATTCTGGGGCTGTGCGGACTGGACGAGGTGCGGCCGCGGCACATCAACCGGCGCATCAACCAGGAAGTGGTGATGAATTACGAGCGGATTTACCCCGAGCTGCCGGATGGCTGCCTTCTCGATGACGCCGCTGTCCCCGCAGACTGGAAGCACGACTGGCGATTCGCCAGTGCCGCGTGCTGGCGATAAAACAGATCGGGCTGACATAGATAGCATATAAAAATTATGTATGTCAGATGGTTATGGCTAGGCGCAGAAGCCGTCTTCGGCGCGATCAGATTCGCGTACTTGTCGATGGCATGACCGCAGCCAATGATCTCGGACTTACGAATGCGGTTCCTGCAAAGGTCGTCGCGCACACCGATGCGCGCTCAAGTCGATCTCGCTCGACCAACTGGGAATCACGTTTAAGCTGACCGCCGCGAGCAAGCTATATTGGGCGGAAAGGTCGACGTGGATTAAGTGTCTCAAGTAACTCAAGTAACCCTATCTATGTCAGCTTCAAAGCTTTTATAAAGCTACGGCAACGAAAACTGAAGTGCATCCAAAACAGGAC
>CAYQVL010000043.1:0-9178 GCA_964420825.1 uncultured Sphingomonadaceae bacterium | reverse complement strand
TTTCCCGACGAGCGCAAAAGGCTCGAGGACAACCCAGAGCTGATCCCGGGCGCTGTTCAGGAAATCATCCGCTGGCAGACGCCGCTCGCGCATATGCGGAGAACCGCAATGCAAGATCACGACCTGTTCGGTCACGACATCAAGGCCGGCGACAAGCTTTGCCTTTGGTATCTCTCCGCCAATCGCGACGAAAGCGTGTTTGAACGCCCTGACGACATCATCATCGACCGCGAAAACGCTCGCCGCCAGCTCGCCTTCGGCTATGGCATCCATCGCTGCGTCGGCGCGCGCCTCGCCGAATTGCAGATCCGGATACTGCTTGAGGAAATGGCCAAGCGCCGGCTGCGCGTGAATGTCGTCGGCGAACCCGAGCGCGTCGCCGCCTGCTTCGTCCACGGCTATCGCAAGATGGACGTCGAGCTCAGCGAATATTGAGGCGCTTCGCCGCGGCGCGCGGCGATCAGAAGTTGAGCCCGAGCTGCGCAACGTCGACATGGTCTGCGTCCGGGCCATCCTTGCCGCCGAAACCCGATAGCGTCAGCCCAAGCAGGCGTACCCCGCGTGCGTCGGGGATCAGCAGGTCGAGCAATTCGTAGCCGATGGCGAGCAGTTCGTCACGGCTGGCGACGGGGCGCTCGAGCGAACGCGCGCGCGTCGGCGTTACGAAGTCGGCATAGCGCAGTTTGAGAGTAATCGTACGGCCGAAGCTTTGCGCATTTTCGGCGCGCGCCCAGACGGCATCGGCAACTTCCGCGAGCTTCGCGACTATCGCCTCGCGGTCGTGGAGATCCTCGTAATAGGTGCGTTCGGCGCCCAATGACTTGCGGATGCGGTGCGCTCGGACCGGGCGGTCGTCGATGCCGCGTGCGGCGCGGTAATAATAATCGGCGTTCTTGCCGAAGTTCGTCTGGAGGAATTCCTGGCTCTGGGCGCGCAGATCGGCGCCGGTCACGATCCCCATCCGCGCCATTTTCTCGGCGGTCTTGGGGCCGACGCCATGGAAACGCCTTACCGGCAGCTTGAGGACAAAGGTCGGCCCTTGCTTGGGCGTGACGATGCAAATTCCGTCGGGCTTGTTCTGATCGGAGGCAAGCTTGGCGAGAAATTTGTTGTACGACACCCCGGCTGAAGCGGTGAGTCCGGTGGCGTCTCTGATCCGCGCGCGGATCTGCTCGGCGATCGCGGTGGCGGTCGGCAGCCCGGGCTTGTTGGCGGTGACGTCGAGATAGGCCTCGTCGAGCGAAAGCGGCTCGACGAGATCGCTGTGCTCGCGGAAGATCGCGCGGATCTGGTTCGAGACCGCACGGTAGACGTTGAAACGCGATTTTACGAAAATGAGATCGGGACAGCGCCGTTTCGCCGTCACCGAGGGCATCGCCGAACGCACGCCGAATTTGCGAGCCTCGTAGCTCGCTGCCGCGACGACGCCGCGTCCGCTCGATCCGCCGACCGCGACGGGCAGCCCGCGCAATTCGGGATTGTCGCGCTGTTCGACGCTCGCGAAAAAGGCGTCCATATCAATGTGGATGATCTTGCGGAGCGGTGTCGGGTTGTCGGGCGTTTCGGTCACCCGCGTACTATGCACAAACGCCGTGCTCCTGCGAAGACGAGCTCTCAGGGCTGGCTGCGCTATCGTGTTTGCTTCGCCACTCCTGTTTTCGCAGTCGCGCAGGGCTAGAGAAAATAGCGCATCCGGATGTTTTGCACGTCGCGGTCGTTGCCGAGGATGAAGCGTGCCGCCGAAAAGGCCGGCGGGCCGAAGGAGAAGCGCGGGTTGCGCGAGAATCCGATCCCTTCGCGCGGGATGCCGGCGAAGCGATCGAGCCGGTCGTTGGCGTTTTCATCGTGGAGGATGGCGATCGCATAACCGCCCGAGGGCAGGTTCTCGAAGCGCACGGAACGCGTCGTATCGGCGCGGAAGCTGCGCCGGATTGCGGCGGGGTCTTCGTCGCAATCGGGGAAATAATCGGCCTCGCGCGTCACGCAGACATGGATAAGACCCTCGTTCGAGCGCAGACGCTCGACATCGACTTCAAGCTGGGCGCCCGGGCTGACACCGCTCAGCATCAGGAACGCTATGCCTGCGGCGCTCGCCTTGGCTATCGAAGCCGCCCAGCCCCTTGTCGGTCGCGCAAAGCCTGTCCCAGACGCGAAAATATAACCCATAATTACACCTGTAATCGGCATGATGGCGCTGATGGTGGCTGGCCGTGATCAGCCAGCGCCCGGCAATTCCCTGGACGATGAAGCGAGGAAAAATTTCCCAGCCCATATGGTTGGTGACACCCATTATCGTCATTATCGCCAGAACAACAGCCAGCGCGCCAATATGGATGGGGATGACGAAAACGAGCGCCGGGATGATGACCGCGCCGGTCAGCGCCTCGATCGGGTGGAAGCTCATCGCCGCCCAGGCGGTCGGCGGGCGGCTGGCATGGTGGACGGCGTGGGCGATGCGGAACAAGCGCGGTCGATGCATGAGGCGGTGGGTCCAGTAGAACCACGTATCGTGCGTGAACAGATAGAGCAGGATCGAGAGCGGCCAATACCAGAGTGGGAAGGCGGTGATGTCGGCATAGATCAGCGTCCAGCCTTGCATGTTCCCCCCCCAGGCGACGATACCGGCGGGTACGCCGTAGATTGCCGCGCTGGCGAGGCTCCAGCCGATCTCGCGCGCGATTTGTGGGTTGAGACCGGCATATAGCCCCGGCCGGACGCGCTTCGTCGTCCAGGCAAAGCAGCCGCTGACTGCCAGATAGCGGGCACCAACGATCAGCGTCATCGCGAGCGCGGAGACGAGGATGGCGAAGGTCGACGACATGGCGCCGGTTTAGGCCCGGGGCGGCGGTTTGTATATGTGGCCAAAGCGGCTAGGTAGCTCTGCGAACGACTAAACGAAGGAGTGTATGGCGCAGGCCGGGCCTCTAGACATTGCAATTGCCGGGGGCGGGCTCGCGGGCGGGCTGATCGCGCTGGCGCTGCGCCGGTGGCGACCCGGCCTGCGCATCGCACTGATAGAAGCCGGCGAGGCTATCGGCGGCAATCATCGCTGGTCGTTTTTCGAAAGCGATGTCGATGCCGAGGGAATGGCGCTGCTTGCGCCGATGATCGGCCGGAGTTGGGACGGCTATGAGGTCCGCTTTCCCGCGCACAGCCGGACGTTTGCGACGCGCTATCATTCTATCCGTTCGGCCGATTTCGACCGAGTGCTCCGCGAGACGCTCCCCTCGGACGCAATCCGCACCGGCGCGAAAGTGATCGGCGCCAATACCCACGCTGTCGTGCTCGACAATGGCGAACGGATCGAGGCGCGCGGCGTGATCGACGCTCGCGGCGCCGGCGATCTGACGCAGCTCGAATGCGGCTGGCAGAAATTCGTCGGTGTCGAGATCGACCTCGCGGCGCCGCACGGGCTCGATCGGCCGATTGTCATGGACGCGACGGTTGAGCAGATCGACGGCTATCGCTTCGTTTACGTGCTGCCGCTCGAGCCGAACCGCGTCTTTGTCGAAGATACCTATTATAGCGATCTGCCGGCGATGGACGCATCGACGCTCGAGCAGCGCTGCCTCGCCTATGCCCGTGACAAGGGCTGGGTTATCGAAAAGGTCGCGCATCGCGAGAAGGGCGTGCTGCCGGTTGCCAAACTCGGCGGCGCGTTCGAGGCTTATTGGCGCTCGGGCGGCAAGACGGCGAAGGCCGGCGTGCGCGCCGGTCTGTTTCAGCCGGTCACCGGCTATTCGCTGCCCGAAGCGGTGCGCACCGCCATGATGATAGCAGCAAGGAACGATCCATCAGGCGAGGCGCTCTGCTGCGCGCTCCACGCACATGCCCAGCGACATTGGCGCGCCGGACGTTTCTACCGGATGCTCGACACGATGATGTTCGACGGCGCCGGCACCGAAGATCGCTATAAAATCCTCGAACGCTTTTACACACTCGACCCTGCGCTTATAGAGCGCTTCTACGCGGGTCGCAGCCGCTGGTCCGACAAGCTGCGCATCGTCTCCGGAAAGCCGCCCATCCCGGTCGGCCGGGGATTGAAGGCGCTGATGGGGGGCAAAGGATGAGCAAGGCAGCCGTTATCGGCGCAGGCTTTGGCGGCCTTGCGCTCGCTATTCGCCTGCAATCGGCCGGTGTCGAGACCGCGCTCGTCGAAGGCCGCGACAAGCCGGGTGGGCGCGCCTATTTTTGGGAAAAGGACGGCTTCACCTTCGATGCCGGTCCGACGGTGATCACCGACCCCAATTGCCTTGCCGAATTATGGCAACTGACAGGCGCCGATATCTCCACCGATATCGAGCTTATGCCGGTTCATCCCTTTTATCGCCTCAATTGGCCCGATGGCACCAATTTCGATTATTCGAACGACGAGGTCGCGCTGACCCGCGAGATCGAAAAGCTCAACCCCGCCGACGTCGAAGGCTATCGCCGCTTCGTCGACTATTCGGCGGGCGTTTACGAGGAGGGCTATGTCAAGCTTGGTGCAATACCGTTCCTCGATTTCAAATCGATGCTCAAGGCCGCACCGCAGCTGGTCCGCAAACAGGCATGGCGGTCGGTCTATTCGATCGTATCGAGCTTCGTCGAGAACGAGAAACTGCGCGAGGCGCTGAGCTTTCATACCTTGCTCGTCGGCGGCAACCCGTTCAAGACGAGCGCTCTCTATGCGCTGATTCACAAGCTGGAAAAGGATGGGGGCGTGTGGTTCGCCAAGGGCGGGACCAACCGGCTGGTGCAGGCGATGGTAGCTCATTTCGAACGGATCGGCGGCACGTTGAGGCTTGGCGACCCGGTGACCAAGATCGAAACGCTCGGCGAACGGGTGACCGGCCTGATCTGTGCGAGCGGCTGGCAGGAGGATTTCGACGCCGTCGCCACCAACGCCGATATCATGCACAGCTATCGTGACCTTCTGACCGGCACCAAGCGCGGTGAACGTGCGGCGCGCAGCCTTGAGCGAAAGAGCTTTTCACCTTCGCTGTTTGTCGTTCATTTCGGCGTCGAGGGAACCTGGCCGGGCATATCGCACCATATGATCCTGTTCGGCCCGCGTTATGAAGGCTTGCTCACCGATATTTACGATCACGGCGTCCTTTCCGAGGATTTCTCGCTCTATCTCCACCATCCGACTGTCACCGATCCGAGCATGGCGCCCCAAGACCATTCGAGTTTCTATGCGCTCGCGCCGGTTCCGCATCTCGGCAAATTCCCGGTCGATTGGGACGTGATCGCGAAGGATTATGCCGACCGCATCCTCGATCATATCGAGGCGAGGCTGATCCCGGGCTTGCGCGAGCGCATCGTCACGCGCTTCCATTATACGCCGAAGGATTTCGGCCACGATCTCAACGCTTATCTCGGCAGCGCCTTCAGCCTCGAGCCGCTCCTGACTCAGAGCGCCTATTTCCGCGTCCACAATCGCGACGATGTCGTCGAGAATCTCTATTTTGTCGGTGCGGGGACGCATCCGGGCGCCGGAATCCCCGGCGTCGTCGGCAGCGCCAAGGCGACGGCGGGGTTGATGCTCGATGATCTGGCGAGATAATAAAAAGCCTTCCCCTGCGGGGGAGGGAGAGACGTTAGACCGCCCAGCGCTCGTCGCACATGCTCGCGATACGATTGCGCGCGGTTCGCAGTCATTCTCCATGGCTTCGAAGGTCTTCGATCGCCAAACACGTGAGCGAGCTTGGCTGCTCTACGCCTGGTGCCGCGCTTGCGATGACCTCGCCGACGGCCAGGCGCTCGGGTACGATATGCGTGCAGTCGACGATCCGAGGGCGCGGCTCGGCGAGATCAGGAGGAAGACGGAGGCTGCATTGGCCCGAGGGAATAGCGGCGACCCGAATTTCGACGCGCTCGGCGTCGTGGCGAAGGAATGCGCCATCCCGCGACGCTATATCGAAGACCATATCGCCGGTTTCACGCTCGACGCCGAGGGCTGGGCACCCCACTCGGAGGCCGATCTGATCGGCTATTGCCATCACGTCGCGGGCGTCGTCGGCATGATGATGGCGCTGGTCATGGGGGTCGCGTCCGAAGACGAGCCGACGCTCGATCGCGCGCGCGATCTCGGCCTCGCTTTCCAGTTCGCCAATATCGCGCGCGATATCGCCGAGGACGCCGCCAATGGGCGCTGCTATCTGCCGCGCGACTGGCTTTCCGAGGCGGAAATCGATCCCGGCGCGCTGATGGCGCCGGAGAATCGCCGGCGTCTCGTTCCGCTCATCGCCCGGCTGTGCGACCGCGCCGGCAAATATGAGACATCGGCGCGCAAAGGCGCCGCCGCCTTGCCGTTCCGCGCAGCGTGGGCTGTGCTCGCCGCCGCCGGAATTTACGGCGATATCGCGCGCAAGGTCGTGGCTAGCGGCGAGGCCGCTCTCGTTCGGCGCGTATCGACGACGCGCGGCGAAAAGCTGCGCTGGTTAAGCAAAGCCTTCGCGCAGGCGCGGGCGCTGCGATGAGGTTTGCAGGCCATCTGACGATTGCCGATCCGGCAATTGGTGCGCGTGTGGCTGCGCATCTTTCAACGCAGCTGTTTCGCGACGGTTTCGCACTGGAGGGCGAGAATCCATTGATCGCGCGGCGCAAAACCAATGCCTTCGCGCGCTTCGGGAAAGCGGCGCGCGGCCGCTTCGGCTTTGCCAGCCTGTGGCGCGCCGCACGCGAAATCGGCGTTGCGATTCCCGTTCACGCAGGCGGTACGATCGCCTACGGGATCGACAATCCCGGCCTCGGCCGCTTGCTCGGGCTCATCCTGCTTGCGCCAACCTACTGGCTCTATCGCGAAGAGGGGCTGGTGGCCGCGATATTGGCGGCGACGCTCGGCGCGGGACTCTTCGGTATCGCGCTTCATTACGCGATGCGCCGCGCCGCCCTCGCCTATATGCAGCTACGCGGCTTCGATTATTCGGGCCACCGCCTGACGATGGGTTAGGGAACGCCCGCCGCCGAGCGAACTCCGGCATGCTCGCGGCGTTTGAGTTCGGCTTTGAGGGCTTCGGGCCGGGGCGCCCATAGAAACCCGTAGCTGACCGTGCCGTGCTTGGTTTCGACGACATGGTGGAGGCGGTGCGCCTGGACGATTCGCTTCATATAGCGCCCTCGCGGTACATAACGGTGGCTGACGCGCTTGTGGACGATGACGTCGTGAAAGCCGAAATAGATCGCGCCATAGCCAGCGATGCCCGCGCCGATCCAGATGAAGCCGGGCCACCAGTCGAGCTCCACGCCGCCGAGCAGCAGCACAAAGGACGGGATGGCGAAGATCAGCGCGTAGAAGTCGTTGAGTTCCCAATTGCCCTTGCGTGGTTGGTGATGGCTTTTGTGGAGGAACCAGCCGGGCCCGTGCATCAACCAGCGGTGCGCCATATAGGCGACGCCTTCCATCACGGCGACGGTAGTGAGAAACACGAGAATGCCGAGCGGCCAGTACATGCGGTCGATATAGCGATGCATGGCGGCGAGTGCGAGTGGCAGCTGGTCGGTTCACAATGTGATTGACCTCGTCCGGACCGGTCGGCACAGCGCCTGAAAGAAGGGGAATTGTTATGATGACGAAGCGGCTAAGGGCCATTGTGGCGGGCGCGGCGTTGATCGCCTTGGCCGCCTGCGCGCAGGCGAACGAGACGGATGCGACTTCTGCGGAGCGAAGCACAGCCATCGAAGGAAGCGACACATCTGCCGGCGAAGCGCTTGAGCTGCGGCTTGCCTCAGGCGGACTGACCATCGGTGAGCCGGGCCTTCACCCGCGCGATGCCTATCTGTTCGGCATGACGCGGGAAGATATCGTCGCGATCGTCACCGAGTATCGCGGTCCGCCTACCGACCAATCCTCGAATGGCGAATGCGGCGCAGGCCCGATGGAATTCACCTCGTTCGGCCCGCTGACACTCAATTTTCTCGATGGAGAATGGGCCGGCTGGTCGATGTCGCAATCAGCCGGAGACCCGCCGCTGGCGTCGGAATTTGGCACAGCGATCGGCGCCGGCCGCGGCGAGATAAACGCCGACGACTTAACCGTCGAAGAGACCTCGCTTGGAACCGAGTTCGATTCTGGCGGCATTTACGGGCTGTTCAGTGGCACAGGCCCCAATGCCGAGGTCACGGAATTATGGGCCGGGGCGGCTTGCAATTTTCGCTAGCGCGGATTGAGAGGATTCTGCCCTAGCCGCCTCGCGGCGGCACCATCAGAGCTAGGCTTTGGCGGGCCCGAATGGTTGCGCAGCGAGCTGCCCTGCGTCCATCAAGCGCGCATGTCCCGGCTTGTCCGTCTCCTCTTGATCAATCTGCTCATCATCGCCGGTGCAGTCGGCGCGGTGTTTCTGATCTACGGAACCCCGAGGCGCGTATGCGCGCTGCTTTTCTCGATGCCGGTCTTCCCGCGCCGCTTGCCCGCTGCATGGCCGAACGTCTCGCCGACGGGCTGAGCTATCGCCAGATGTGGCGACTCGGCGGCCTGTCAGAATTTCGCGGTCGCGGCGGCGAACAGATGAGCCTTGCCGATGTCGTCGAGGCGACGCGCGGGCTGCGCGACCGCGAAGTGCAGACGATCGCGAGGCGCTCTGCGGCAGTCTGCGGACTTGCGCTTGGCTACCGGTCGAGGCTTTCCATCGACCTGTGACTATGCTTTAGCCCGCTGCAAATCCGTTCGATTCAAATTCACACTAATCGGAGCCGTCCCGCCTCATGAACATTCACGAATATCAGGCCAAGGAACTGCTCACGAAATTTGGTGTCGGAATTCCCGCCGGCTACGCCGCGACCAGTGTCGATGAGGCTGTTGCAGGGGCCGAGAAGCTCCCCGGCCCACTTTATGTCGTCAAGGCGCAGATTCATGCCGGCGGGCGCGGCAAGGGCAAGTTCAAGGAACTCGGCGCCGACGCCAAGGGCGGCGTACGGCTGGCGAAATCGATCGATGACGTCCGCCATGATGCCGAAGACATGCTCGGCCATACGCTCGTCACCGCGCAGACCGGCGCTCAAGGCAAGGAAGTCAATCGCCTCTACGTCACCGACGGCGTCGACATCAAAGAGGAATATTATCTCGCCCTTCTCGTCGACCGCGCCTCGGGCCGCGTCGCGATGGTCGTTTCGACCGAAGGCGGCATGGATATCGAGGCGGTCGCGCATGACACGCCCGAGCGGATCGCGACGATCACGATCGATCCCAATAAAG
>CAYQVL010000042.1:0-9331 GCA_964420825.1 uncultured Sphingomonadaceae bacterium | reverse complement strand
GGCGGTCAACAATTACAATAAGTTCGTCGGCAGCTTCGAACGCAATGTGCTGTCGACGGGCCGCAAATTCGCCGAGCTCAATATCGAGACGGGCAAGAACGAACTTGAGGATGTGCCCGTCGTCGAGGCGCTGGCCCGGCAGCCGAACAGCGATCTGTTGCCCAAACCCGATGCCGAACGCGAGGAAGCGGCGGAGTAGCGGGGCCGATTAGATTTCCATTCGTTCCGGGCCCGTCGAAGGGCGTCTCTCCGTCAGGCACTCCGCCGACAGGCGCGCTTCGACAGGCTCAGCACGAACGGGTTTTGGGCGGGCCATCGTGTCCGGCTTTACCCCGCCGGACTGTCCCCGGCAGGCGGCGGCGCCGGCGCATCGCTCTCGCCCTCGGCGATATCGCCGCCGCAGCCCTGCCAGGTTCGCTCGCCCTCGATAATCGTCACCGTCGCCGGATATTCGGCCGCGCTCATCACGTCGGTGCAGGCTTCCTCGGCGATCTCGACGGTCAGCGGCGCGGTGACGTAGCGGCGGCCATTGTCGGTGGTTTCGGGCTCGGGCGCCCGCACGGCGATCAGCGTCTCGCCATAATCGCCCTCATAGACGATGACGTTGCCGTAAATCCGCACGATCCAGCCGGGTTCCTGTCCGATGCCGCGAAACAGCACAGGCCCTTGCGGCGCTTCGGCGTCCGCCGGATCGCCGGTCTCGGCGGCGGGGGCCGCGGAATCGGCGGGCGTGTCGGCCGTCTTGTCGCAGCCGGTCAGCGCCAGCGCGGCGACCGCGGCAATCGTCCAGTTCTTCATCTTCGCTCTCCCAAACTCAATAAACAGTATCGTCAAAGACGGGCTCGCCGCCGGCGTTGATCGTGACGCATCCGGCGAGCAGCAGCATCGCAATCATTGCCGCGAGAATCCGGGTCATGGCGTCGCACTCCTGCGCTCGAAGTTCAGTCTGATACCATTTTCCGAGCGCAGCGTCAGCCGCGCAATCGGTTTGGGTACATGTCCCGCAACGGGCGACACGCTCCAGTCGCGCATGATCGTCGTCAGGACGATCACCGCCTCCTGCAGCGCGAAAGCGGCGCCGAGGCAAACGCGCGGGCCTTTGCTGAAGGGCAGATAGGCGGCCTGTTCGGAGGCTTTGGTTTCGGCGCGCGCATAGCGATCGGGGTCGAAGACGTCGGGATCGTCCCAATGTTCGGTGTGGCGGTGGAGGAGCAGCGGCGAGACGAACAGGATCGAGCCCGGCAGGATCGTCTTGTTGCGCATATGCTCGGTCCGCGTCGCGTCGCGCGGGACGAAGGCGACCGGCGGGTAGAGCCGCAGCGCTTCGCGAAAGACGTCACGGGTGAAGGGCAGCCGGCGCATCCTGGCGAATTCGAGCGGCCCGTCGGCGAACGCCGTGTCGGCCTCGGCCTGGAGGCGCGCCTGCACATCGGGGCACATCGCGATCAGATAGAGCGCCCATGCCAAGGCCGATGCCGAGGTCTCATGGCCGGCGAGGAACATGATGCCGATCTGGTCGACAAGCTCGCGCTCGTTGAAGCGCTTGCCGGTGTCGGGATCCTGCGCGCCGATAAAGCTCGCCAGCAGATCGCGCTCGGGAACCTCTTCGCGGCGTGCGATCGCCGCGAGGCGCTCGCGCACCGGGCGGTGGAGCAGTTCGCGAATGGTTCGCGCATAGCGCCGCGCGCGCAGCTTGCCGATCGACAGCCAATGCGGGACGCCGGCGAGCGTCCAGACGCCGTGGAGCCAGGCGAGCTGCTGGAAATGTTCGAAATTCTCGAAGATGATCTCGGCTTCCTCGCGCGAGAAGGATCGCGAATAGATCGTCCGGAAAATGACGTCGGCGGTGACGTGCGTCATTTCGAGATCGGCCTGGGTGTCGCGGCTCGCAGCGCCGCCGGCGAGCCGTTCGGCCATCGCCTCGGCGGCTTCCTGCATCAAAGGGAAGATCGCCTTGATGCGGGTTGCCTCGAACGCCGGATCCATCATCCGCCGCTGCTGTTTCCAAAGCTCCCCATTCGAAACGAAGATGCTCTCGCCGAGCAGCAGTTCGAGCATCGTCGCCATCAAATCGGATTTGGGATAGCGATCGACGTCGCCGGCGAGAATCTTCTGGACGAGATCGGGCTGGTTGACGAAATACATCGTCCGCAGCGGCAGCCGCACCTCGCCGAGCTTCATCGAATAGCTGTTCGCGTAAAGCGGCGCGGTCGATGAGTGGAGGCTCTTGAAGAAGCGCGCGATCGGGTTGAGCTTTTTGGGATTGCCCGCGGGCTTGGGAGGCGTGAACAGCGTCATCGGACGGCTTTCATGCGCCCGCGGCGCAGCCGTGTGAAGTCGCGCACCGATGGCCGGCCGGCAAAGCGGCCGGCCAGCGTTTGCGGGCCGGCGGTGATCGCGAAAAAATCGTATTCGGCGGGCTTCGCGGTCGCCATGATGTACTGGAAATGCAGCCGCATCCAATCGCGCGACTTTCTGTCGAACTCGGCTTCGGGCATGATTTCGTGAAATTTGGCGTTGAGCAATTTGGGGTTCCTGCGGTCCGGATTGCGGTCGCCGATCGCGGTATAAGGATCGACGAGCGCGAAGCAGGCGCCGTCGGGCGGGGCCGAAATGTCGAGCCAGTCCACGGCGTCGCTCTCCGCGACCGCCGCGATTTCCGCCCGCATGGCTTTGGCTTCGGGCAGCCAGGCCAGCCACATGATCGTCTGGCCAAGCGTCAGCAGCGAGAGTTTGAGCCGACGATCCGGGTCGGGGATGGCTTCGAGCGCGCGGTCGACGATGGCGATCGCAAGCGCGGCGCCATAGCTGTGCCCGACGACGAGAATCTCGTCGAGACCGGTATTGCGCAGGCGCGTTCTCAGATAGCCGCCGAAATCGTCGCGCCGCTTGTCGAGCGCATGTGTCCGGCTTTGCTCCTCGCGCTCGTGAAAACTCAAGATCCGGCCGACCCAGGTCAGGTTGAACTTTTGTTCGAGCTTATAGGCGAGCCGGAGCAGTCCGAAACCGAGCGCGAGGCCCGCGAGCAGCCCGGCTATCCCGACGGCCAGATACCCGCCGGCGGCGAGACCGGCGCCGAGCAGCAGTAGAATCAGGATTGCGATCGCCGGCATCGTCGCTGTCACGCCGGCGGGCCAGCTCCACTGGAACGTCTTGGCGAAAACGCCCGATCGCAGCGCGCGCCACGATGCCGTCAGCGTAACCCAGGCCAGCTTGACGGGCTGTTTCACCCAGAATTGGCGGACGATGTCGTCCCATTCGCAATAGAGATATTCGGTTTCGACGGCGCGGCCTTCGTGCGATGAACGAACCTGCCAGCGGAACAGATGCTCATCGACCCGCTCGCGCTTGCCGACGGTAATCTCATATCCCGAAACGGCAGCCTGTTTTTGCGCTTCGGCGCGGTACAGCCGATGATAATAGCGAACGCCGCGCGGATCGAATCCGCTCAGATAGAGAACAAGGCGGCGGCGAACTTCGCTCATCGCCGGAACTGATTGAGCACTTCATAGGCCATGACGGCGGTCGCCATCGCCGCGTTGAGGCTGTCGGCCTTGCCCATCATCGGGATTTTGACGCGGACGTCGCAGGCCGCGGCATAATCGGCGGGCAATCCCGCCGATTCATTGCCGACAAGCAGGAATACCGGCGCTCGATAGCTGACCGCCTGATAATCCTCGCTCGCTTCGAGGCTCGTTCCGACAAGCTGGCCTTTGCCGCCGCGCAGCCACGGCAGGAATTCGTCCCAGCTCGCGGTCGCTATCCGCTGGGTG
This sequence comes from uncultured Sphingomonadaceae bacterium, assembly GCA_964420825.1. Lineage (GTDB taxonomy): Bacteria > Pseudomonadota > Alphaproteobacteria > Sphingomonadales > Sphingomonadaceae > Parasphingopyxis. Next base: position 5,558 of record CAYQVL010000042.1, on the reverse strand, counting down.
AACAGCGCGCCCATCGATGCGCGTACCGCCTCGACCGAGAAGGGATCGGCGCAGTCGTCGATGAGGATCAATCCGCCCGCGCCGACAGCGTCGCCGGTCCGCAGCATGGTTCCCAGATTGCCCGGATCGCGCAGCGCCTGGGCGACGATCCAGATCGGCGCCGCGTCGCGTTCGACCGACGCAAGACCGGTATCGAATTCGGGATAGACGCCGACGACCGCCTGCGGATTGTCCTTGCCCGACAATTTGGCGAGCAGCGCCTTGCTGGTGCGGATCGCTTCGCCGCCCGCCGCCTCGGTCGCGGCGATCAGGCTTGCGGCGCGATCATGCGTTTCGAACTCGGCGGCGAAAAAAATCTGTTCGGGAAGCAGGCCGCTGCTTTCGGCCTCGCTCAATATCCGCAGCCCCTCGGCGAGAAACAGTCCCTCGCGCCGCCGGTGCTTCTTGTCGCGCAATGAACGGACACGCTTGATCAGCGGGTTCGAGAACGCCGTAATCTCGCGGGGCAGGGGTCAGTCCTCCCCGAATTTGGACTCGACCAGCGCCGCCAGTCGGCCGACGGCGAGGTCGGCATTCTCGCCCAATGCACTGATCGTGATGCTGTCGCCCATTGCCGCGCCGAGCATCATCAGATCGAGGATCGAAGATCCGGCTACGCTGCGGCCCTCCCGGCTGACTTCGACTTCGGCCTCGAGCTCGCTGACCAGCGTGACGAACTTGCTGCTCGCGCGGGCGTGCAAACCGCGCTGATTGGCGATGATCACCGTCCGCTCGACTTTGTTCACGCAGCCTGACCCAATATTTCCGATGCCACGGAGATATATTTCCGGCCGGCCTCGCGCGCAGCAGCAACAGCGTCGGTCACGCTCATCGACTGGCGCGCGCCGGCTAGGCGTATCAGCATCGGCAGGTTCATGCCCGCGATGACCTCGACCTTGTCCGGCCGCATCAGCGAAATCGAAAGGTTGGAAGGTGTGCCACCGAACAGGTCGGTAAGGATAATCACGCCCTTGCCGCCATCGACATCCGCTACCGCCTCGGAGATCTCCTCACGGCGCATTTCCATATCATCATCGGGGCCGATACAGATCGCGGCGATCCGATCTTGCGAGCCGACAACATGTTCCATGGCGACGACGAACTCGCGCGCGAGATCACCGTGGGTCACCAGCACCAGTCCGATCATTCAGTCACCTGCAACATCGTTAAAACCGTTGGGTACCCGCTCTATCGCATCGAGTGGCGGCGAGGCCAAATCGCGGTGCGCGACCGTGGGGGAAAATCCTGCGCCGCGCAACCGTTGTGCGACGCGCTCCGCTATGTGCACCGAGCGATGCCGTCCGCCCGTACATCCGAAGGCGACGGTTACATAGGGTTTGCCGGTTTCATGGTAGCGCGGCAGCAGCAACAGCAGCAACTCTTCGATCCGTCCGACGGCGTCCTCATAGGCCGGATCTTCGGCGATATAATCGGCAACCGCCCGATCGCGGCCGGTCAGCGGCTTGAGGCCTTCGACCCAATGCGGATTGCGCAGGAAGCGCATATCGAACACCAGATCGGCATTGCGCAAAATGCCGCGAGCAAAGCCGAATGACGCGATCGTCAAAGTCGTCTCGTCGGTGCCCGACCGGGCAAAGCGGGCGCGCAATTCCTGGCGCAGATCGTTGGCCGAACTGTCGCTTGTATCGATCACCTGCTCGGCCCAGCGGCGAAGCGGCGTCATAATTTCGCGTTCACGACCGATGCCTTGCGCGGCGGGCCTGTCGAGCGCCAATGGATGGCGACGCCGAGTCTCGGAAAAACGGCGCTCGAGCTCCTGGGAGCCGCAGTCGAGAAACAATGTTTCAATGCGTAACCCGTGTTCCTGCTCGAGCCGTTTGATGCTCTCGACGATGCCGGTTGCGTCGAAGCCGCGCGTACGGCTGTCGATGCCGATGGCGAGCGAGCGCTCGGCAGCGGTACGGTCGATCGAAACCGGCGCCTCCAGCAAGCTCGCGAACAGGCTGAGCGGGAGGTTGTCCACGGTTTCCCAGCCCATGTCCTCGAACGTGTGCAGCGCAGTCGACTTGCCGGCGCCCGACATGCCGGTGACGAGGAGGATGCGCTGGGCGGTGGTGTCGGTCATTGCGAGGCCATCGGCAGCGTAATAACGAAACGCGCGCCGCTTGCCGAGTCGCCGCGGTCGGTGGCGTAGATGGCGCCGGCATGGGCTTCGACGATGGTTTTCGATATTGCCAGACCCAAGCCCGAATGCCGGCCAAAGCTTTCGCCTTCGGGCCGGAGGCTATGGAAGCGCTGGAATATTTCTTCGCGTACGGCCTCCGGGACCCCAGGGCCTTCGTCCTCAATGCTGATCACGACCTTGTCGCCGTCGCTCGTCGCAGCGAGGCGGACGAGGCCGTGCTCGGGCGAAAAGGAAACGGCATTGTCGAGCAGATTTTCGATGACGCGGGCAAGCCGTGATTCGTCGCCGTGCACGATGGCGCTCCCGCTGCGCGGACGGCCAAAGGCAATGCGGACCGTGTTGTCGAGATCGCGGGCGTTGCGCGAGGCGACGATCGAGCCGATCAGATCGCCGATATCGACGGTTTCGAAACGCGCGCGCGAAAGCTCCGCGTCGATCCGCGAGGCGTCCGATATGTCGGTAATCAGCCGGTCGAGCCTGCGAGCGTCGTCGCGGACGACGTCGAGCAACTGGCCTTGAAGCGCCGGATCGCTGACTCGCGAAAGGCTCTCGACCGCGGAATGCAGCGAAGCGAGCGGGTTCTTAAGTTCGTGGGCGACATCGGCGGCGAAGGCTTCGGTGGCGTCGATGCGCTCGCGCAGCGCCTGGCTCATATCCGACAGAGCGCGGGCAAGCAGGCCGATCTCATCGCGCCGCGACGGCAGGCGGGGGAGCACGACTTCGCGCGCCCGGCCGAGTCTCACGCGCTGCGCTGCGAGCGACAAGCGCCGCAAGGGGCGTACTATCGTGCGGGCGAGAAACAGCGACAGCAGGACCGAAATAGCCGCCGCGACGGCGATAATGATGCCGAGCCTCAGCCGTTCGTCGCGGACGGTGCTGCGGATGTCGCGCGCATTGGCGGTCACCAGTAGCGCTCCCCCGGGTTCGCTCGCCAGCGGCATCGCGGCCGAAATCATCGGGGTACGATCCGGCGCAAGCTCCAGCCGTGCCGTGCCGGGCGCGCCCTGGGCGACGGCGCGCGCCAACGGCCATGCCGCAAGCCTATCATCGGCGGGTTCGGCAAAGGGCGGTAATGGATCGGCGCGGACTATCGTTTCGATACCTATATCCATCCAGCGAGCGACATGGCGCTGCCAGACTTCGGTATCGGGGTCGCGATTGTCGTAGGTTGGCGGAGCGAGCTGCCAGCTATCGAGCACAACCCGGCCATCGCCGTCGTAAATGCGGATACGCTCGCGGCTGCGATTGCCGAACGAAACCGCCAGCCGTTCGCGATCGTCAGGGCCGACGCGGTCGAGGACATCGGCGATCAGCGCGGCCTGCGTTTCGATCTCACTTAGGCGCTCGTCGAGCAAACGCACGCGATAGCTGTCGAGCCAGAAAAAACTCCCCGCGAGCAGAGCGACGGCGAAAATGTTGACCGCAAGAATGCGGTTCGTTAGCGACCAGCGCGCGGACCATTTGAGTTCGAGATCGTCGTTTGTCGCCATGCTATTCCTCGGCGAAGCGATAGCCGACCCCGTAAAGCGTTTCGATGGCGTTGAAGCTGTCATCGACCTGGCGGAACTTGCGACGCAGACGCTTGATATGGCTGTCGACGGTGCGGTCGTCGACGTAAACGTCGTCGGTATAGGCGGCGTCCATCAGCTGATCGCGCGATTTGACGATGCCCGAGCGCTGGGCGAGCGATTCGAGGATCATGAACTCGGTCACCGTCAGCGTGACATTTTGCCCGGCCCAGCTGACCCTGTGCCGCGCCGGATCCATTTCGAGCCGTCCGCGCGTTATGCGCTCGGGCATCGCCTCGTCCTCGTCGTCGCTTCGCGCGGTAATTTCGTTCCGCCTCAGAATCGCCCGAATACGGGCGATCAACAGCCTTTGCGAAAACGGCTTGGAGATATAATCGTCGGCGCCCATGGCGAGCCCGAGCGCCTCGTCGAGCTCGTCGTCTTTCGACGTCAGGAAGATGACCGGAACCGCGCTCTTTTCGCGCAATCGGCGGAGCAGCTCCATCCCGTCCATCCGGGGCATTTTTATGTCGAGCACGGCGAGGTCGGGAGGATTTTCGACCAGCGCCTTGAGCGCGGTTTCGCCGTCCGAATAGATGCGCGTCGCGAAACCTTCCGATTGCAAGGCTATCGAGACCGACGTCAGGATGTTTTTGTCGTCATCGACCAGCGCAATCGTCGGCGTCATATCGCAAGGGTTTCTCTGTGGTTTCGCAGATATTCCTAGCCGTCCGCAGATGTTCGGGCAATGGCGGCGTTGCCCGGCAAGATCGGTCGTCACATTGCTTTTTTCGCGGCATCTGCTTAGGCGCTTGGACAAAGCTTAGCGGCTGCCGGACAGCCATCCCTTTTTTTGACCACTGGAGGCTATTTTGCCCGCCCGCATCCCTTCTTTCGATCTTGCCGCGCAAGGCATTGACACCAATGCCGACATCTCCTGGAACATGACGACCGCGCCGCTTGTCGAACGCTCGTTGCAGCGCGGCGAAGGTCACCTCGCCAAAGACGGGCCGCTTGTCGTCGCGACCGGCCGGCACACGGGCCGCTCGGCCAAGGATAAGTTCATCGTCCGCGACGGCGAGACCGAAGACACGGTCTGGTGGGGCAAGGTCAACGTGCCGATGACGCCCGACCATTTCGCCGCGCTCAAGCAGGATTTCTTCAAGGCGCTCGGCGAGCGCGAAACCCTGTTCGTCCAGGATCTCTACGGCGGATCGCAGCCCGAACATCGCGTCCGCGTTCGCGTCATCGACGAGCTTGCATGGCATAACCTTTTCATCCGCACAATGCTCGTCCGGCCCGGCGACGATGAACTCGCCGGTTTCAGCCCCGAATTCACGGTCATCGACCTGCCGAGCTTCCAGGCCGATCCCGAACGCCACGGCACGCGGAGCGGTACGGTCATCGCGGTCAATCTTTCCGAGAAGCTGATCCTGATCGGCGGCACCAAATATGCCGGCGAGATGAAGAAATCGGTGTTTGCTATCCTCAACTACAAGCTGCCCGTCGAAGGCATCATGCCGATGCATTGTTCGGCCAATATCGGGCCGAAAGGCGACACGGCTGTATTCTTCGGCCTGTCGGGCACGGGCAAGACGACGCTTTCGGCCGATGCCGGCCGGACATTGATCGGCGACGATGAGCATGGCTGGTCCGATACGGCTGTCTTCAATTTCGAGGGCGGTTGCTACGCCAAGATGATTCGGCTGTCCGAGGAAGCCGAGCCCGAGATTTTCGCGACCACCAAAAGATTCGGTACGGTGCTCGAAAATGTCGTGATGGACGCCGAGACTCGCGAACTCGATTTCAACGATTCGAGCCTCGCCGAAAACAGCCGCGGCGCCTATCCGATCGAGTTCATCCCC
>CAYQVL010000041.1:0-9404 GCA_964420825.1 uncultured Sphingomonadaceae bacterium | reverse complement strand
GCGCTGTCCTGCCCGGCCGCGCTTGCGACGATCCCTGAACGCCGGTGTCGGCGCCCAGGGCTTGCTCTCACGCCAGCCTGGCGATCTGAACACCGGTGGCCGCGCGGGCATCAATCTACCTCGACGCCATAGGCTTGCAGGTCGAGCTCGAGCGACCGGACACGCAGATGCAGCTGCTCGAGCACGATGGGGCTCACCGCCGCGCTCAGCGCGTCGTCCTGCTCCACGCCCGAGATCGCCAGCCTCACCGCGCCCAGCTCGACCGCGGCGATATCCCTGAGCAATCGCTCGCGCGCGTCCGTCGTCCGCTGCACGATCGAGAGCATCGAGAGCTTCACCGGCTCTCTCTGCCGATCGTGCCCGCCTGCTCGGCCCGCTCGATATAGAACTGTTCGTCGCCGGTGGTGCGCGTGATGCCGATCTCGGCCAGCGCCACCTTGCGATTGCCTCCCGCCGCCGCCATCAGCGCCGGTCGATTGAGCGTCGTTTTCACCCGCAGGAACGGTTTCGCCCAGCGCAGGCCCGCGAGCACGTCGACCACGTCGGCCTCCTTGCCGACGACCGCCAGCGACGATCGGCCCGCCCGGCTCCCGATCATGCATCCGCCCAGCTCGATCGACTTGCGCGTGCCGTCGCCCACCTTGGCGGTCAGCTCGCCGCCATGCTCGCTCCACCAGGGCTTCAGCTTCATCGCGATATCGTCGCACTCGGTGACCAGGTCCGCCACTGCGCGATCGGCGCGCGCATTGGCATCGGCGATCATCGCATTGCGCTTGGCCTCGATCGCGCCGATCTCGTCGGCGAGCACGGCATAGCGCTCGCATAGCGCGGTCGCCGCCTTGATCGATCGGGGCTGGCGGATGGCCGTCATCGCTTCTCGGTCCCCTGCAGGCCGAAGCACATGGCCTGAATCGACCGCTCGTGCTTCAGCATCGCCGCCGCTGCCCTGCCGGCGCGAAGCTCGGCCAGCACCTGCGTCAGCCAGGCGCGCGTCACCACGCAATCCTCGCCGTCCTTCGCCGCCTCGCGCTCGAGCGCCTCGATGTCGAGCGGATGGCCGCTGATCGGCGCGACGATCGTCATTGCGCGCTCCGCTGACGGAATGCCGCGCGCAGACCGGTGGCGATGCGCGAGGCGCGTTCCTCGAGCGCATCGAAATGCGCCGGCCCGCGGATGCCCTGGCGCACTTCGGCCATCAACTGGTCGAACGCGTTGAGCTCGCCGTCGAGCAGCTGCTCGATGTCGGCGCGGCCGGCATTGCGCGACGGGCGGGATGTCAGCTTAGAAGCCACGCATGCAATCCTCCCGACCAAAGAAAAAGGCCCGTCAACCGGTCGGTTGCGGGCCTTCCATCTGCGCCAGGCGCAGTGGTGTCGGGGTCATTTATGCGCCTAACGCGTCCCGATCGGGAGGGTCCTTTTTGTGACGGGCGCCGATTTCAAAATCGTTGGGAAGATTAGCGAGGACCTGCAGCTGGGCCGCCACCATCGCCATGCTCGAATGGGAGCTCCAGAATTTCGAACCGATTGACCAGGATTTCCAAGACTTCGATCACGGTAAATCGCTCAGCCAATAGCTCGTTGTCGAATCCATAAAGATATTCGATCTGCACGATGCAACGTAGCGCATCGCCTGGACGCACATCCTCCTGGCGCTTTTGGAATCGACGCAGCCAAGGCTGGTCCTCGATCTTCGCATAGATATTCCTGCGACCGTGCCTCAGCTCCCATTGACTGTTACCGAGATAATCCGGCTTTTTGACGGGCAGGATCATTTCTGCTTCGGGAGACGAGATCGCACGCGCGACGGCAAGCGCCTCAATGTCCTCGATGTTGAGGGTGACGGTCAAATCAAACGGAATGTTACCGTCTTGGGTTAGCAACGTTGCGCGATCCCCAGGGAGCAAGGCGTCTTTAACGCCTTGGAATCCTCTGATCGCAGCAACCAACGCGCCGGGCGAAGGCGGAGTGTAATCAGGGAGGTGGCGAACGTCCGTTTCGCTGGCAATTTGCTGAATTTCGCGTCGCAAATCCGGGAGACTTCTTGGCGCGCTGTCGTCGTCGATCCAGCGAATGACGGCGTACTTCGCGCGCACAAGGTATTTTCCTACGAGCGGCTTCCAGTCGAGAGCTTTCAAAGCATCATCATCAGCGGCCACCAAAGCGTTTCTCAGCCACGTTTTGATCGACCCGCTCTCGATGTCCTCCAGCACCAAAATAGTCTCGATGCTCGAATCGATTGATCGAACGAGCTCCTCGTCCAGCGCCTCGCAGACCTTTATGAAGTCCCGGGTGGCGGTAAAAACGCGCGATGCTGGACCGACCCCACGTTCGAAATCGATCTCGAAACCAAAGTCGGCACGCGGCGCGGAAGGTTCCCGGTCGGTGAGAGTGACAGTTGCCATGATACCCCCAATTTAGCGCGAACATTCTAACGCACGCTGAACTGTCGAGCGAACGTTATCTTAGCCCGCGCCCTATTTGAGTAAGGCACTGCCGGTCAACTGCAGCGCATCACAATATCCCCGCCTGCGCCGCCGCCAGCACCGCCTCGTCGACCTCGTTGCATGCGGCCGCAATCGCGCTGCCCCAATCGTCCAGCGCGCCGATCAGCATCGCCCGTGCCCGGGCCGGTCGCATCCGATACCGCCGTGCCGCTTCCGCGCAGCTCACGTCCTCGACGATCATCGCCAGCACCGCTGCCGGGCCGCCCTGCCCGAACCGCGTCAGCTGCGCGCGCCATTCGCCATAGGCGACCTCGGCGCGCACCGCGCCCAGCCGCTCGTGAAAGCCGCCGTCGTACGCACGGCTCTGGTCGACGCGCGTCTCGTAGCTCGCGGTGCCGATCGCGACATCGGCACCGATCCGCTCGGCGACACTGCGAATTTCTTGCGACCAGGCGAGCTGGTGCTGGTCGATCGCCCCCGACATGAACAGCCGCGCCAGCGCGCCCTGCTTCGTGTCGCGCGCCTTGGCGTGCGTTTCGACTGTGCCGTTGACCTTGTGGCCCCAGTCCTTCTGCAGGTTCGCCTGCGCCTTGCGAAAGCCGCGCTCCTGCTTCGCCTTTTCGGGATGGCGACGGACATAGTCGGCATGGATTTTCCGCCGCCTGGCATCAGCCCCCTTGACTGCGTCGCGCTTCGCCTTTCGCATGTCCGTCTCCCGCCGTGCTGCGGTCGATATAATCGAGCGCGGCCGGCGGCAGCAGGGGCCGATTTGTGACACCGTTGCATGTGCCGGGAGGTCGCAATCGCTTGATATCCTCCTCGACCGCCCAGCCGAGCGCGCGCAGCACGCGCAACGCGTCGTCGGGCGCCGTCGGCATCGTCAGCCCGCGCGGCCCCGGCGCATTCAGCAGCATGCCCTCGGCGACCAGGCTCTTGATCGCCTTGCGGATCCGCGTTCGGTTGGTCTGCAGCGAATTGGCGATCTCGCCGTACGACGGGCTCTGGCCCCAGCGGCCGATATAATCGCGCACGAACTTGAGCACGAGCAGGCGAAAGCTGGCCATCTCGGGACCCAGGCGCAATCCGCCGGTCGACTGGGATAGTTCGTTCATCGCATCGGTCCCGCTTCGCTTTGAGAACATAGCGGGAATATCGGGAATTGCTAGGCTGCGGAAAAACTGGCAAACTTGTCGCATGACTCGCGCCGGCGACAAATTATATCGCGACCCCGACCCGCGGCCGCCGGCGAAGCGGTCCGGCAACATTGTCCTCGGCTTCGCCCTCGCAATGGCCTTCTACTTCATCGGCATGCAGATCTATTACCTGGTCGAACCGTGGCTCTGATGACCCGCGAGCAGATGCTCGTCGAGATCCGCCGCCACAATGTCCACCCCCAACGCATCGGCATCCCCCGCCGGCACGACGACGAATGGCTGGTCGAGGTGCAGTTTCAGGAGGAGCCCGATATCGGGCCGATCTTCGTCGGCCGCGGCGTCGACAAGGAATGGGCCGAACTCGATGCCCTGCGCAAGGGGCTCGAACACTTCCGCACCGTCGATCGCATGGACGGCCGTCGCTAGATCTCGCGGTTCGCTTCCGCCCATTCCATCGCGAAATTCATCTCCGCAAGGTCGCGTTCGCGCTTGGCTTCGTCCCTGCTGCGGCAGATCCCACCCGCATATGGCGTGATCGTGTCCTCGCCATAGACCGTCCATTCCCATGCCCCGCCTTTCGGGCGGATGTCGCTCCTGATCGTTGGCGGCTTACGCACCGCGAAACGCTCGCTCGCCGATCGGCGCATCGCTCAGCGCAACCGCCAGCACGACCGCCACCGTCTCGGCGCACTCGACGCGCTCGATCGTCGCGCTCGCGCCCTTGCCTTCGTCGACGATCGCCTCGCGCAGCCAGCAGCTGCGCGGGATATAGCCGATCGTCTCGCCGCGCGCGGATGCCACCGCGATCGCGCCCTCGTCGTGCGGATTGTCCGGCTCGCGCAGCAGCACCGCGCGCTCGCCCCTGGCGCACCGGCCGATCGCCGCGCGGTAATGAACGGTGCCGACCAGCCCGATCGGATAGGTGCCGCTCGTCAACCCGCCATAACTCTGAATGTGAACCAACCCGTCATTGCCATGCCGATTGCCACCAGTGCGACCCCGAACAGCGTGTTCCGCCGCGAACGATCGTCGATCTTGCCGCCACTGAACCAGATTTGACGATGCTGGTGATTGTACAGCTCGCCAACGCCGAACGTCATCATGCCCCCGGCGATGCCAGCGACGAGCATTTTATCGGCGAACATCGCGCCGAGGAACAGTGCAAGGCCTATCGCGATCACGACCAACGGTATCCTGTCAAAATCTATGCCTTGCAGCGGATTACTCATCGCGACTCGCCGCGTCGAGGGGAATTGTAAGCCCGGCCGGAACCATCACTCGGCATTGCTGAGCGCCTCGTCCGCCGCCTTCATCGCATCATCGGCCGCCTCCATCGCCGCATCGTCCGGATCTTCCGACATCATTTCGTCCGACGCCAGGTCGCCATAGTCGACTGCGTAGCCAAGCTTGGCTGCGTCCTTCCCGAAACAGTCGACCGCCCTTTCTTGGTCGAAATCATCGCCCAGCGTCCCTTCGATGTATGAATAGCTATCCGAAGCGTAAAAGCGCTTGAAACCGTTATAGGCACCGTAGCTGTTCTTTGCGTTGACCTCGCCGGTGAACAGCCAGTTCTCTGCCGGACATTTGATCACGTCGCGAAACTGGGCCGATTGCGGGTCCTTCAGATTGCGGGCAACCTCCGCCTCCGCGGCGCGGCGATCTGCATTGCAGCTGTACAGCGCGATCAGCATAATCGCGGCTAGGAATAGCGAGCCAACGATGATTTCCGCCTTCCGCGTACCTTCCTTTGATATCCCCTCACTGGCCGGCTCTGTCATCACGCCCCACCTTTCGCCTCATCCTCGGCCTCGCACGCGGCAACAGCGGCGATCACTCCGCTTCTGCCTCAGCTGCTGCGTCGGCCATGGGATTGCCGCTAAGGCTCTGGCCCTTCAAATCGATGCCGATCAGCTTCCATCCCAGGCCGTCTCGATGAAACAGCAGCGCCGGCGAATTCTCGCTGTCCTTTTCTGCAACGAGTTCGAAGCTGCTGATGCCCGTGCGATTGATCGCCCACTCTGGCTCGGCAGGCGCCTCCGTCTCAACCGGCTTGCCCTTCGCGTTCTTTTTCTGCTGCAGGATCATCGCGCTGATCGCCTCGGGTGTCAGGAAGCCGTCTACCATCCCGTCGACCATCCCCATCGCCATCATGGCTCCAAACGCACGGAATGGATCTTCGTCGCTTTGGGGCTTGGCGATCTCGGCGGCCATTTGCGCCTTCAACTGTGTCTTCGCCGATTCACGGAAGGCGACAAAATCGACATGGTCTTTCAACGCCTCGGCGTCGCCATTCTCCGCAGCCGATTTGAGCCCGCTCAGCGCCATCGCCGGCGAAGCGAAATACCAAGTTCCGAATGCGACCAGCCCCGCGATCACTGCCGCTAGGATCCACTTCCTGTTCATGCGCCTACCCCCTGTTGCAATCCTGTTGCTTTGCCCGAAACCTACATCCACCGCCCGATCCAGATCACCCGGCCGACGATGTGCATCTCGCCGTCATAGGCGCGGAACGGCGCCACCGCTTCGTGATTGTCCGACAATATGTCGTATCCGCCCGCGCCCTCGCCGTCGCCGGGCAGCTTGCGCACCCGCTTGATCATGCCCAGGTCGCCATAGCTCAGCGCCCAGATCCGGTCCTGCTGCCGCACGTCCTTCTGCGCCGTGTCGATCACCACGATGTCGCCGTCCATCATCGTCGGCTGCATCGAATCGCCCTCGCCCCGCGCGACGAACAGCTCGGCGAAGCTGCCCTTCATCTTCGGCTTCAGCCAGTCGCGCTGGAACGGCACCACGCCTTTCTGCTCATATTCGGTGAACACCGAACCGCCGCCCATCGAATAGCCGAGCTCGAGTTCGGGCAACAGCGCGAGGCCGAGCTGCTCGGCGAGCAGCTCGGGCGTAGGGAGCGCCGGTGCGTTCGCATCTGGATTGTCGGTTTCGCCCGTAAGGTAGGCTGGAGTGGTCTGCAGAGCCTTGGCGATTTCAGTAAGCTTGCCCGTCTCTCGCGTTTCCCCTGCGATGATTCGGCCGATTGATGGCTGACGCAGATGCGACAAACGCGCCAATTCGGACTGAGAAAGCCTGAGCTCACTCATCCGCTGCGCTACTCGTGCCCCTATAATTTCAGCCATATATTGCCATTATACGTCTGCGAATAGCCACACACCCAACATTTCCGTTGACCTGATATACGTTGGCGTATAGTTCACACCTCATGACCGAACGACTCACCCGTCATGAAGCCCTGCTCACTTGCCGTGATCGAGCAGGGTCCGACAGCGCCCTCGCACGCGACCTGGGGGAAACCCAGCCGAAAGTCTGGCGCTGGATCAACCAGGCGAAGCAGATGCCCGCCGAGCACGTCCTCACCGCGGAGCGCCTCTACGGCGTTTCGCGCCACGACCTGCGCCCCGACATCTATCCGCGCGACCTGCCCCCTGCGCCTGTCTCCGCGCTGCCGCTCGATCCGCTCGCCGACGACGATCAGGAGATCGCCGACCCCGCGACCCGCGTCGATGTCGTCCACGCCGATCATTGTTCGCCCATCATGCCTCCATCCTCTTCGTCACCCGCCGGTGCTTCACTGGCCACGCGCCGTTCATTTCCTCGCGGCGCGTCCCCGGCGGACCCTGGCGCCCCGGCCGCTTCGCGCCGGGGCGCCGCTTCGGCCCCGATCGGCGAGGCCGCGGCATGACCGCGCGCCTTCTCCAGATCGCCTTTTCGCTGGTTAGCGCGCCGCGCGCGCGCCGTCCGCTGCAATCGCGCCCGCGTTTTCGCCTCTTCCGCGCATCGCGCCGGCCCGCCGACGATCGGGCTGCATCATGACGAAGCCTCGTTCCCCCCGCAGCATCGATGCCGCCCTCACCCGCATCGCCGGCACCCTGCCCGGCGGCTGGACCGACATGGCCGAGGCGACCGATCGCCGCGAAAGCCTCGTCCGCGCCTGGGGCGACCCCGCCCGCCGCGAACAGATCCCCGTTCGCGACGCCATCATCCTCGACCGCGCCTTTCGCGAAGCCGGCGGCCTCGGCGCGCCGATCTTCGAATATTACGCCGCCCGGCTCGATCTCAATGGCGCCTTCGTCGACTGCGAACAGATCGCCCTCGCCCGCCACGCCGCCTCTGTCGTGCGCGAATGCGGCGAAGCCAGCGCCGCGATCGTCGACGCCGCCCTCCCCGCCGCCAGCCCCGCGCAACGGGCCAGGGCGACCAGGGAGATCGAGGAGGCGATCGAGACCCTTCGGCGCACCCGGCCGCTTCTCTCCGGGCCCGGCGCCTTCGATCACCTGACCCGCGATTCCGCCGCCCAGGGCCCCTGATCGCCCGCCACCGCCTCTTCGCCTCTCCCTTTTCCGTTGATCCAGCCGGCCCGCTCGCAATCGCGCTTTCGGGAAGGCCTTTCTGCTGCCCCCGTCCGTCGAAAGGAACGCCCTCATGTCCAGCCTGATCGAGCCGGCCTCGCGCAAGCGCCCGCTGCCGAACCTCGCCGCGGCAACCGTCGCCACGCAGCACGGGGCGCCGCGCTGCTCGGGCGCGCCGTCGCCCATGTCGCCGGGCGACTATCTGCGGCTACGCCGCGAAGCCGCCGGGCTCGATCGCGACGAGGTCGCCCTCCTCCTCGCCTACGACCCGCACGCCCCGCATCTTCTCGCCTGCCATCTCCAGCAGCTCGAGGAAAACCGCGCCGCTTTCAGCCCCGCCTTCCACATGCTCCTGGTCGACCGGCTGCAGCACGTCTTCCCCTTCAGCCCCGCGGTTTATTACGCGCTGATCGGCTTTGCCGCCGACCCCGCCGCGGGCCTGCCCGCGCCCGCGATCTGCACCGGCTGCGGCTGCACCTGGACCGATCCGTGCGGCGGTCGCGAAGGCGTCCCCTTCTGCGCCTGGCGCCCCGCGACCGCCGGCGCGCCCGATCGCTGCACCGCCTGCCCGCCAGTGCTGCGGGTGGCATCATGATCGACCCGCGCCTCGCTCCTCTATGCATTTCGACCCACGATCTGGTAAAACGCAGCGGCTGGGAAGCAGGGCCTTGGGACGATGAGCCCGACAGGGTCGAATGGACTGATCCTCGGAGCGGACTTGGCTGTCTGGTCAATCGCGCCCCGGCTGGTCATCTCTGCGGCTATGTACGGGTTCCTAGCGGGCACCCTTGGCATGGTCTCGATTACGGTTCCGTCAGGCCTCATCCCGACGTTCATGGTGGGCTGACCTTCTCCGATGAATTCGATCGTCTTTCCGTAGCTGGCTATTGGCTCGGTTTCGACTGCGCTCATCTCGGCGACCGTATCATCCTCGACCGCCAAAGCATCGATCCTGACGATCGATATCGCGATTTCGCTTATGTCATGGACGAGTGTGCGGATCTGGCTGCCGCCGTTCAAGCTGCAGCGGTGGCATCATGACCTGTCCCGACCGCGACCTCACTTTGCCCGCCCTCCCGCCAGCCGCTTCGGCCGCGCCGCCTTCATTCGACGATGTCTTGCCTTCGCGCCTCGCCCCTTCGCTCGCCGAACGCGCGCTCATGATCTTCGCGATCGAGGCCGCCGTCATCGCGTTCGCGGCCGTCCCCGGTCGCTTCCTCGTCCACGCCGTCTGGAGCTTGTTCAATGCCTGACAATTCACCTTCGCCTGGAGCCATCGCCAAGGATCAGCTGCGCCTCTTCATCGAGCGCATCGAGCGTCTCGAGGAAGAGAAAAGGGGCATCGCCGACGATATCCGCGACGCCTATTCGGAGGCCAAAGGTCAGGGTTACGACCCGAAGATCATGCGCCAGATCGTCCGCCTGCGAAAGATGCAGCCGCAC
>CAYQVL010000040.1:0-9486 GCA_964420825.1 uncultured Sphingomonadaceae bacterium | reverse complement strand
GAAGACCTGATGATGAATGCGCCGAGCGAAGTCAGCGCCCGGCAGCTGCGCGAACTCAACATTCGTCTCGTCGAGCAGCCCAAGGACGAATAGGGAACCGCCATGGCGATCAATCTCTCCGATTATGAAACCGGCGCCGATTTCGACGGCGATTACGATGACGCGCTCACCGCCGCGCAGGAGCGGCTGGCGCAAATCCAGACCGCCTATATCGTCGGCGAACAGCGCGCGGTCATCGTCTTCGAAGGCTGGGACGCGGCGGGAAAGGGCGGTATAATCCGCCGCCTCACCGGTCGCTGGGATCCGCGCTGGTTCGAGGTTTGGCCGATCGCCGCTCCGTCCGCCGAGGCCAAGGCCCGCCATTTCCTGTGGCGGTTCTGGAAACGGCTGCCGGGAAGCGGCCAGATCAACATCTTCGATCGCAGCTGGTACGGCCGCGTGCTCGTCGAGCGCGTCGAGGGTTTTTGCAGCGAAGCCGAGTGGACGCGCGGCTATGACGAAATCAACGAGTTCGAGGCGCAGCAGAAAGACGATGGCACGCTGGTCGTCAAATTGTTCATCCACATAACCCAGGCCGAGCAGGACGATCGCTTTGCCAAGCGCCTCGCCGAACCCTGGAAACGCTGGAAACTCACTGTCGACGATTTCCGCAACCGCGAGAAACGCGCCGCCTATCTCGACGCCATGCACGATATGTTCGTCCGCACCGACACACGCTGGGCGCCGTGGAGGGCGATCGACGGCAATGACAAGAAGGCCGCGCGGATCGCCGCGATGACCTATATCGCCGACCAGCTCGAGACCAATGTGTCGATGGATGCGCCCGAGGCCGACAGCGAAATCGAGCGGCTCGCGGCGTCCCATTTGGGGACAGGCTGACGCGTTAAGCGTTTTCTGCGTGTGCGCGGACTTTGGAACGCCGCCGTTTTGCGATAGTCTCGCCCGCCACGGACCAATTGGCAGGAAAGGCCGGACATGATCAGGGCAATGAGCGGATTTGTGCTTGCCGGAGCGATCGCGCTTTCGGGCTGCGCCGGCGACAATTACGGTTATGGTTATCGTCAGGCTCCTGCGAGCCATGCGGGGACCTACGATCGCGATTATCGCCACGGCAACGGCTATCACGGGGATCACGGCTATGGCGTACGCCATGCCAACCCGTTCAACGGCGATGGCGGCTCAAATCTCGATCCCTGGCTCTCTGACACGCGCGAGGGACAGAAATTCGTCACCGACCACTATGACGTCGGCTATGACGGGCAGCTCAGCGACGCCGACGCCGACGAGGCCAATGTCTTCTTTCGCCGCTGGGCCGATACCGACCGCGACTACCGCCTCACCGATGCCGAAATCCGCACGGCGCTCGTCCACGTCGCACACAATTACCGCTACCGGCGCTAACCGGGCCGCGCCTCGCGATAGGCGATCGCGACAACCTCGTAATTCTTGGCGCCCGCCGAAATAGACGCGGTCGCGGTCGCCCTGATCCGCCGGATCGACGATCTTCGCCGCCTTCATCCGCCGCGAGAGAAAGCCGAGCCGCCGGTCGATCTCGCGCAATTTCTTGCGGCCGTATATATAGTCGCCATTCTCCGAGCGGTCGCCATTGCCCGCCGCCCAGCTGATTATCTCGACGAGCGCCGGACGATCCTTGCCGAAGAGCGTCTCATATTCCGCCTTGAGCGCGGCATAGCCATCGGGGGTGATATAATTGGGCGGCGCGGCCACTATCCCGGATTGGACTTGCCGAGATAACGCGAGAGACGGTTGCGCGTCGGCGGCATATAAGCTTGGCCGGGGTTGAGCAGGTCGTACATCACCGCATTCTCGAGCACGCGCTGGATATAGTTCTTGGTCTCGTAGATCGGGATTTCCTCGATCCAGCGGACGATGTCGGTCGAGGGTGTGCGCGGATCGCCATTGGCATTGACCCAGCGATTCACATTGCCGGGCCCGGCATTGTACGAGCCGGCCGCAAGCGCGTGGTTGCCCCAGCGCTCATAGACGTTGCGATAATAGGCCGAACCGAGCGATATATTGTAGCTTGGATCGCCGGTCAGTCCCGCCTGATTGTAGCCTCGTCCGATCCAGCCCGAAACCTCTCGCGCTGTCCCCGGCATCAGCTGCATGAGGCCGCGAGCGCCGGCATGGCTGACCGCCTGGCGGTCGAACTGGCTCTCCTGCCGTGCGATCGCGTGGATGATCGTGAACAGCGAGCGGTCGCTCGCCGGAACGCTGACCGTGGGGTAACCGTAATCGGTCGCGTTGAAGCCGTTTACCCGCGCGCTGCGATTGGTCATCACGGCAAGGTCGGGGCGGCCAATCTGACTCGCAAGCTGCGCTGCCAGCCGGTGTTCGGCCTCGGTGCGGATGACGCTCGTCAATCCGCGGAGGAACTGCGATTGGGTCTCCCAAGCGCCGAGCTCGCCGAGGATGCGGATCGCCTGGACGATCTCGCGGTCGGAAAACTCGCGTTGGACGCCCGGATCGAGCGATGCGGCGGCCACCGCCGGTATTGCAAGATCGCGGCCTAACCGCTCGGTTGCGAGCTGACCGTAGAAAAAATCGTAATATTCGGCGGCCTGCTCGTAAAAACCGTTGGCTTCATCGCGGCGGCCGGCGGCTTCGGCGGCACGTCCCGCCCAGTAAAAGCCCTTCGAGCGTGTCTGCGGCGATCGCGCCGCGCGGCCATAGCGATCGAACATGCCGATCGCTTCGGCGGGCCGGTTCTGCCGCCACAAGGCCGTCGTTCCGGCGAGCCAGACGAGGCTCGTATAATCGTCGCGAACGCCGAGTTCCTGGTCGCTGATATCAGTGCCGGGTTCGAAGGCATCGTCGACCTTGCCGGCAATGTCATAGGCGGTCGACCATTGATTGTCGTTCTCGGCGGCGCGCGCGTTGAGCAACAGCACCTCATACCATTTCTCTACATCGGTCGGCCGGTTGCGAAGCGTGGGGCGTGTCGCCAGCAGGCTGCGCGCTTCGGCCGAGCGGCCATTGTTGCGCAACCACATCGCGCGCGCACCGACATAGCCGGCATCGCTCATCGCGTCGCCTCCGGCGGTCGCGTCGGCGCCGGTTGCCAGCCGCAACCGCGCGCCGTTGATGTCGCGTCGCGAGGCGGAGGTCAGCGACAGCACCCGCCCCGCGGCGCTGGTATCATTCTGCCAAAGCAGGCGGTCGAAGCGTGCGTCGTGATCCTCGGGCCGCAACGCGCTACCGAAGCGCGTCAGCACGCTTGCTTCATCCGAGGTGGCCGAATCGCGGTTGAACGATCCCATCCGCCAGCCGCGCCGGACTTGCTGCGCCGCTTCGTCGTTGCGGCCGGCAGCCGCCAGCGATTCGGCATAACGCAAGGAGCCTGAGGCGGTAAGCGGCTCGAAGCGCTCGAAAAAGGCGATCATCGAGGCAGGCGAATAGCTTTGGGGATTGATCTGCCCCTCGGCGACGCGGCGCATCCGCGCTTCGCCGGGCCAACCGGGGTGCGAAACGAGGAAGCTCGAATAGTCGTTGTAAGGCAAATTGTCGCTTTGCTGGAGCCGGTTCCACTGGAGCAGCGCCTCTCCGATCGGATGGGCGCGCGGCACCGATCCGATGTTCCCGGCGCCCGAAACACCCAAACGGCTCGCATACCAGGCGCGTTGTTCCGAGGAGAGCGATTGGGCCGAAGCCATGCCGGCGGTGATAAGCGCGATAAGCGCGATACTGTGTTTGATCATGCTGGACATTGTGCCTTGGACATCCTTATCTGCAGGTGAACAGCCCCGATATTTTCATGGCGCTATGGCGCGCAAAGGCCCGCAGGTGAAGGGATAAGATATGTTTAGCGGGTCGATACCGGCCTTGGTCACGCCGTTTCGCGACGGAACGTTCGATGAGGACGCCTATCGGAGCCTGATCGATTGGCAGATCGAGGAAGGCAGTTCGGCGCTCGTCCCGTGCGGTACGACGGGCGAAGCGGCGACGCAGAGCTTTGCCGAACATTTCGAAGTCGTTCGCATCTGTGTCGATCAGGCGGCGGGCCGCGTTCCGGTGATCGCCGGGTGCGGATCGAACGATACGATGAGCGCACTCAAAAATTTGAAAAAGGCCAAGGAATTGGGCGCCGATGCCGGACTCGTCGTCCCGCCCTATTACAACAAGCCCAATCAGGAGGGCATTTACAAGCATTTCGAACTGCTGGTTTCGGAATGCGATCTACCGATCGTGCTCTACAACGTCCCGAGCCGCACCGTATCGGACATCACCCCCAAAACGATCGAACGGCTGGTCAAATTTCCTACGATCATCGGCATCAAGGACGCGACCGGCGATCTCGAACGCGTAACCGTCCAGCGGGCGATCGGCGGCCCGGAATTCTGCCAGCTTTCCGGAAATGACGATCTCGCGCTCGCTTTCAATGCAATGGGCGGCGTCGGATGCATATCGGTTACCGCGAACGTCGCGCCGGGGCTTTGCGCCGAATTCCAGGCCGTTTGGGCGGCAGGCAATATTGAGAAAGCCCGCGATCTGCATGACCGGCTCTTCCCGCTCCACAAGGCGATGTTCGCCGATGCTTCGCCAGGTCCGGTCAAATATGCGCTTGCCAAGGTGCGCAAGGGCTTTCCCGGCGGGCTGCGGCTGCCGATGACCTGGCCCTCCGAAGAGGCGCAAAAACAGGTCGATACGGCGCTCAAACATGCGGGGCTGATCTGAGTTTCGTCAGCAAAACGCACGGCCATGCCTGACAGTGTAATGCCGATCGGCCGGCTCAAGCGCCGGGCGGGCGCGATAAATCCCGATGTGCCGGCGCTGTGGATCGCCGCGCGGAGCGCGGAGACGCCGCCTATGCGATGACCTGCTGATCGTGCCGCTCGGCATCATGCTCGCCGTCCGGCTGATCCCGGCTGCGCTGATCGCGCTCTATCGCCGCGAAGCCGCAGCGCTCCAATTGTCCCCGAAAAGCGTCGTCGCGGCTATTGTCGTCGTGGCTATTTGGTTGGCGGCGCTTTATGGCGTCTGGGCTTGGGCGCGCAGCTAGAGCCCGCAACCCGCAGAGTACGACACCACCCATGGCCCGCCCCCGTCCCGAAACCTTCGATAAGGTAAAGACCGTCGCCGAGAATCGGCGCGCGCGTTACGATTACCATCTCGACGACAAGTTCGAGGCGGGCATCGCGCTCGCGGGCACCGAGGTCAAAGCCCTGCGCTTCGGCGAAGGTTCGATTGTCGAAAGCTATGCGCATGTCGAGGATGGCGAGGTTTGGCTGGTCAACGCCAACATCCCCGAATTCAGCCATGGCAACCGCCACAATCACGAACCCAAAAGGCGACGAAAATTGCTGCTCAACGCGCGCGAGATCAACAAACTCCACGGCGCGGTCCATCGTCAGGGGATGACCATCGTGCCGCTGTCGATCTATTTCAACAGCCGCGGCCGCGCCAAGGTCGAACTCGCGCTCGCTCGCGGCAAAAAGGCGCACGACAAGCGCGCCACCGAAAAGGCGCGCGACTGGAAGAAGGAGCAGGGCCGCCTGTTGCGCGATCGTGGCTAAGGGGAGGGTGCGCCGGCGCGAATCCGGGCCATTCGTGCGCTGGGTGCGCGATCATTCGCCGACCCGCGAGGAACTGGCGCGAAACCGCTTTATCAAACCGTTCGCGGGTCGCGTGATGCGGCGCGATCTCTGGCGGTTTACGCGGCGTTCGGTGCCGCGCGGCACGGCGCTCGGTATGATCGTCGGCATTTTCGTGATGATTCCGGGTCTCCAGATGATCTGCGCGGCGTTGCTTGCCTTGCCGTTTCGCGCCAACATTCCGGTCGCCGCGGCGGTAACCTGGTCGAGCAATCCGGTGACCACGCCGTTCATCCTGATCGGAGCGATTTTCCTCGGCAACACGACCTTCGGTCTCGGCGCCAACCCCGCGCATTTTCGCGAGATGGTCAACCAGGGTGCATCCGTCGGCGAATGGGCGCGCTGGCTGGCCTCGGACGCGGCGCCCGCCTTGCTCGGCGGGCTGTTGATCATCGCATTGCTCAGCGGGCTCGTTTCCTATTTTATCGCCGCCTGGTTCTGGCGCTACCGGGTCGTCCGCAAATGGCGGAGACGCTCGTTATTGCGCTATGCCGAGGGAGATGAATGATCGCCAGCCTTGCGCATCGAGATAACGATAAACGAACGCCGGGCGGCGCATTTGTCGATCGGATGATCGTCGCGGGAGTCGTCATCGCCGGCGGACTGTCGGCGCTGTTGCTGATGTTCGTGCTCGAAGACCCGGCCTTCGCCGCGGGATTTGCAGCGCTCTTCGTCGGCGCGGTCGCGGTGGCGATGCTGTGGGGACGGATCCGCGTCGCGCCGGCGCCTGCGCAGGAAGAGCCCGACCGGGCATTGCTCCGCGCGGCGCTCGATGGCGCGCCGCTGCCACTGGCGCTGACCAACCGCCAGGGCCGGCTGATCGCCGCCAATCACGTATATGAGAAGGAGTTCGCCGGCGCGCCGACGCCGCCGGGGCTTGCCTTGACCGGCGATGGCGCGGCGCGGCTGACCGGCGCGGGGCGCGCCGCGTGGCGCGATGGACGGGGCGAAGCGGCGGCGCTGCGCACCGCGCAAGGCGTTTACGATGCCGTGGTGACGCGGAGCGGCGAGCGCGCCGACTATCTGCTCTGGCGCTTCACGCCCGCAGCGGGCGCCGACCTCGTCGGCGAAGCGCGGCGATTGATCGAGGGCGAGGGCGGCACTGCGCTGGGCCTCGCCGGTGTGATGGCGGCGCTGGTCGGCGGCGATGGCAGGTTGATCGCGGCCAACCCGGTATTTCGTTCGCGGGTGACGGATTCCGCCCAACGGCGGCTGCGCGGGCGCAACTTCACCGCCTTGCTCGAAACCGGCGAGGACGGGCTGGTCCGCCTGGCGAAGGATGGCCCCGACGGCCCGCCGCTGCGACTCGTCCAGGTTCCGCTCGCCGCCGGCGCCGAAAACGGCGATCCGCTGCTCTTCTTCATGCTCGACGATCTCGGCGGCGCGAGCGGCGGAGGCAGCGAGCACATTCACGCCTTGCTGGCAGTATTGCCGCTCGGGCTGGCGCTCGCCGAACGCGATGGCCGCTTTCAGTTCATGAACGCCGCCTTCCGGCAGGCCGCGGGGCTGGGCGAGGACGACCGCCCCGTTTATCCCGGCGATCTTGTCGTCGATGAAGACAAGACGGCGGTGTCCAACGCCGTCAGGCGCTATGCGAGCGGCACGGCAGTCTCGGGCGACATCGCGGTCCGCCTCAGGCACAGGCCCGACGAGACGGTGGCGATCACTGTCGCGGGCGCGCACGGGCTCGGCGAGGCGGCGGTGCTGCTCAGCCTCAAGGACAATAGCGAGGGCGAAAAGCTCAAACGCCAGGTCGCTCAGGCGACCAAGATGCAGGCCGTCGGGCAGCTCGCCGGCGGCGTCGCGCATGATTTCAACAATATCCTGACCGCGATCATCGGCCATTGCGATCTCATGCTGATGCGCCATTTGCCCGGCGATTCGGATTATGACGACATCCAGCAGGTCAAACATAATTCGAACCGCGCCGCCGGGCTGACGCGCCACTTGCTCGCCTTTTCGCGCCAGCAGACGCTGCGCCCGCAAATCCTCCAACTGCCCGATATCGTTTCGGAAGTGTCGAACCTGCTTAAACGCCTGCTCGGCGAGACCGTCTCGCTCTCGGTTCACCACGGCCGCAATTTGGGACCCGTGCGCGCCGATCCGGGGCAACTCGAACAGGTCATCGTCAATCTCGCGGTCAATGCGCGCGATGCGATGCAGGCGAAAGACGGCGAGGCGGCGATGACGCTGCGCACCTTCGCGGTCGCCGCCGCCGAGGTCGAGGCGATGGGCAGCGAGATCATGCCGCCGGCAGACTATACTGCGCTCGCCATCAGCGACACCGGTACCGGCATCGCGCCCGACACGCTCGGCAAGATCTTCGAGCCCTTTTTTACGACCAAGGAGGTCGGCAAGGGGACCGGGCTAGGGCTTTCGACGGTCTATGGTATCGTCAAACAGTCGGGCGGGTTCATCTTCGCCGACTCGGACGTCGGCAAGGGGACGACCTTCACCATATACCTGCCGGTTCATCGCGGGGCAGCGGGCGAAGATGTGGCGGCCCCCAGCAAGCCCTCGGCGTCGCACGACAATCAGCCGGGCGAATTGTGGGGTACCGGCAACATTCTTGTCGTCGAAGACGAGGACATGGTTCGCGCCGTCGCCGAGCGCGCGCTCGTTCGCCAGGGGTACAATGTTACCACCGCCGAAGACGGCGAGGCGGCGCTCGAAATGGTCTCGGCGAATGGCGATTTCGATCTCATCCTGTCCGATGTCGTGATGCCGGGAATGGACGGGCCGGCAATGGCGCGCAAGATCCGCGCGACCTTGCCCGACGTGCCGATTCTCTTCATGTCGGGCTATGCCGAGGAGCAGCTGCGCCAGTCGATCGATCTTGAGCGCGTGCATTTTCTCCCGAAACCTTTTTCGGTTCAACAGCTTGCCGAGGCGGTCCGGGCGGCGATCGAGACAAATGGGAAATAATTTCTATTTTTTTGGCGAATAGGCTGCGTGAACCAAAGCCCTGTGGAGTATGGTGTGTGTATGGCCGATGTTCGAATATTGATCGTGGAAGACGAACCGCTGATCGCGATGATGCTCGAGGATTTTATCGAAGCGCTCGGCCATGATGTCGCCGGAACGGCCGACTCGGTCGAGAAGGGGCTTGCCGCCGTCGCGAAAGGGGGATTCGACATCGCCATTCTCGACGTCAATTTGCGCAACGGTCAGCCAAGCTGGCCGATCGCCGATGCCCTTGACGACGCTCGCAGGCCGTTCCTTCTGGCCAGCGGCGGGTTGCTCGGCGATCCGCCCGAACGCCATCGCAACCGCCCCTGTCTGAGCAAGCCGTACACGCTCGAAAGCGTCAAACTGGCGATCGTCGGCGCGCTCGACAGCTAGCCTGTCGTTCCTCTCTTGTTCTTTAAGAACAAACTGTGTACACAGGCTTTCACGTTGAACCGACAGCGCAGTGCATCTACGAGGGGATCAGGCTATGGCAGCCCAGTTGAAAGTCATCGAATCCGGCGCGGACGACGCCAAGAAAAACAGAGGCGATATGGACAGGCAAAAGGCGCTCGACGCGGCGCTCGCGCAGATCGACCGCGCATTCGGCAAAGGCTCGGCGATGAAGCTGGGCTCGCGCGAGGCGATCGAGATCGATGCCATTTCGACCGGATCGCTCGGTCTCGATATCGCGCTGGGCATTGGCGGCTTGCCCAAGGGCCGGATTATCGAGATCTACGGCCCGGAAAGCTCGGGCAAGACGACGCTCGCTCTCCACGCCATCGCCGAAGCGCAAAAAGCCGGCGGCACCGCGGCGTTCGTCGATGCCGAACATGCGCTCGATCCCGGCTATGCCAAGAAGCTCGGCGTCGATATCGACGAGTTGATCGTCTCGCAGCCCGATACCGGCGAACAGGCGCTGGAAATC
>CAYQVL010000039.1:5496-9507 GCA_964420825.1 uncultured Sphingomonadaceae bacterium | reverse complement strand
AGCTGACGATGCGCGCGAGCTTGCCTTCGAGCACGGCTGTTTCGAGGCTGTCGACGGTCGAGCTCGCCGGATAATGGTTGAAGTCCGAGCTGACGAGCGGCTGATCGGTATAGTCGAGCACCTCCTTCATCGCCCCGTCGGCCGCGGCCTTGAGCGCGGCGTTGAGTTCGTCGACACTGGTGTCGCGGCCCGGCGTGAAGACGAGATCGATCAGCGACACATTGGGCGTCGGTACGCGCACCGAGCTGCCGTCGAGCTTGCCGGCGAGTTCGGGCAGGACGAGTCCGACCGCGCGAGCCGCGCCGGTCGTCGTCGGAATCATGTTCTGCGCCCCGCCGCGCGCCCGGCGCATGTCCGAATGCACCTGGTCGAGCATCCGCTGCTCGTTGGTATAGCTGTGAATTGTGGTCATGAAACCGCGTTCAATTCCAACGGTTTCATGCATGATTTTAGCAACCGGTGCGAGGCAGTTGGTCGTGCAGCTCGCGTTCGATACGATCGTGTCGTCGGCGGTCAAGCTGTCATGATTGACGCCGTAGACGATGGTCTTGCCGACATTCTTGGCGGGCGCCGAAATCAGGACGCGTTTTGCGCCGGCAGCGAGATGCGGCTCGGCTGCTTCGCGCGACTGGAAGAAACCCGTGCATTCGAGGACGATATCGACCCCCATATCCTTGTGCGGCAGCTGGCCCGGCTCGCGCTCGGAGGTGACGGCGATGACCTTGCCGTTGACTGTGATGCTGTCGGCTTCGGCGCTGACCTTGCCCGGGAAACGGCCATGCGTCGAATCATAGGAAAATAGCATGGCATTGGCTTTGGCATCGGCGAGATCGTTGATCGCGACGAGTTCGAGATCGTGATCGCTGCGTTCGAGGATGGCCCGGGCGACGAGTCGCCCGATCCGCCCAAAACCGTTGATCGCCACTTTGACTGCCATGAAATCTGACTCCTTCCCTAGTTTTTGAGCGCCGACAGAATTTGCGGCGCAATCGACGCTGCCGTCAGCCCGAAATATTCGAACAGGTCCGATGCCGGCGCCGACGCACCGAAGCGGTCGATGCCGAAACGCAAACCGTCGCTGCCGACATAATGTTCCCAGCCGAAGGTCGTGCCGGCTTCGATCGAAATGCGCAGCACATCTTCGCCGCGGGCGAGAATATCGTCGCGATAGGCCGCGTCCTGCGCATCGAATTCCTCCCAGCACGGCATCGAGACGACATCGGCGCCGAAGCCCTTGGCTTCAAGCTTGTCGGCCACTTCGAGAGCGAGATGGACCTCCGATCCGCTGGCGAACAGCAGCGCGCGCCGATTTTTGCGGGCCGCGCGCAGCCGGTAGCCGCCCTTCGCACACAGGTTCTCGGACACATCGTCGCGCAGCGGCGGCAGGTTTTGACGGCTCAGCGCGTGGAGCGAAGGACCGGTCTTGCGCTTGAGCGACAGCGCCCAGCATTCGGCGGTCTCGATCGCGTCGGCCGGGCGATAGACGTTGAGATTGGGCATCGCGCGCAGGCTCATCAGATGCTCGACGGGCTGGTGCGTCGGCCCGTCCTCGCCAAGCCCGATCGAGTCGTGCGTCATGACGTAGATCGCGCGCGTCTTCTGGAGCGCCGAGAGCCGGATCGCCGGGCGGCAATAATCAGAGAAAATCAGGAAGGTGCCGCCATAAGGAATGACGCCGCCGTGGAGCGCCATGCCGTTCATCGCCGCCGCCATGCCGAATTCGCGAATACCGTAATGGATATAGCGGCCGCCATAATTGTCGGCGGTCAGCGGTTCGGTGGTGCTCGTCTTGGTGTTGTTCGACCCGGTGAGATCGGCCGAACCGCCTATCGTTTCGGGGAGCGCGGCGTTGATCGCCTCGAGCGCCATTTCGGACGACTTGCGCGTCGCGACCTTGGGCGGGTCGGCGGCCAACGTATCGAGATAGTCGCGCATCGCGCTGCCGTCGGGCAGATCGCCGATCATGCGGCGGTTGAATTCGTCCTTGTCGGGGCTTTTTGCGAGACGTGCCTGCCATTCGCTGCGCACAGTCGCGCTCCGCGAACCGGCCTTGCGCCAGGCGGCTTCGATATCGTCGGGAATGACAAAGGGCGGCGACTCCCACCCGAGTTGCTTGCGCGCGGCGGCCACTTCATCGACGCCGAGCGCCGCGCCGTGCGTCGCCGACGTCCCTTGCTTGTTGGGCGCGCCATAGCCGATAATCGTCTTGCAGGCGATCAGCGAGGGGCGCGGATCGGCGAGCGCTTCCTCGAAGGCAAAGCGGATCGCATCCGGATCGTGGCCGTCGCACTGCGTAACGTGCCAGCCCGCGGCCTTGTAACGCGCCGGAATGTCCTCGCTCGTCGACAGCGCGGTGCCGCCGTCGATGGTGATGCTGTTGTCGTCCCACAGCACATTGAGACGCCTGAGCTGCAAATGGCCGGCGAGCCCGATCGCCTCGTGATTGACGCCCTCCATCAAGCAGCCGTCCCCGGCGATGACCCAGGTCTTGTGATCGACGAGGTCGTCGCCGAAATGGGCGTTGAGATGGCGCTCGGCGATAGCCATGCCGACGGCCATCGCCAGCCCTTGGCCGAGCGGCCCCGTCGTCGCTTCGACGCCCGCCAGCAGGAAATTCTCGGGATGACCCGCGCAAGGGCTGCCGAGCTTACGGAAGCGCTTTATCTCATCCATCGTCGGATGCGCATAACCGGTCAAATGGAGCAAGGAATAGATCAGCATCGAGCCATGGCCGGCCGACAGTATAAATCTATCTCTATCAAACCAATCAGGCGCTTGTGAATCAAATTTCAGATATTTTGTGAACAATACGGTGGCGGCGTCGGCCATCCCCATCGGCATCCCCGGATGGCCTGAATTGGCCTCCTGCACCGCGTCCATCGTAAGCGCGCGAATGGCGTTGGCGAGCTGAACTGGGGTAACGGTCATGCGGGATCCTCATTGCATCGCGACCCAATTACGCATCGTGCATCGAGCCAATTCGGTCCGCCCGGCGAATCGCGGGCGCGCGGCGAGCTTTGATATGCCGCGCCGATATCGTCAACAGCCGCGCCAACAAGCATCTTGCCGCGCGACATCATTCTGCTAATTAAGAATTCATGGTAAATGAGCGCCTCAACCACGCCATTACAAAGATCGATAGCGCATTGGCGCTCATCGAAAAGCGGCTTCAGAGCGGTGAAATTGCGGCGACATCGTCGAAATCCGATCCGCTTGACACCGGCATCGACGACGCCGAACTTGCCGAGCTTCGCCGCGATCATGACGCCCATATCGCCGATCGCGACCGAAGGATCGCCAAACTGCGCGCCGATATCGCCGATATCGGACGCCTCAAGGACGAAGAGATCGCGCGCCTTCGCGGCGAGCTTTCGGCAATCGAAGACCGCGACAGCGCGCCGCTGCCGGCCAATGGCGGCGATCCTGTCCTCGAAGCGAAATATGCCCGGCTCAAGGCCACCGCCGAAGCGACAATCGCCGGCCTCGACAGGGTAATCGCCGGTGCAGGTCAGCATCGAGGCGGCCATGGCTGACGTCACCTTGCTCATTTCGGGGCAGAGCTACACCGTGTCGTGCCGCGACGGCGAAGAGGATCGGCTGCGGACGCTTGGCGCGCTGGTCGCCGCCAAGACCAGCGAAGCGAAAGCGGCGGTCGGCGATAACCTGAGCGAAGCGCGCATGCTGCTCTTCGCGGCGCTTCTGCTCGCCGACGAACTCGACGAGTTGCGCGACGGCGACGGTCAAGCCGCCGCCGGTATCGACGCCGAGACGCTCGAAGCGCTCGCGCTGCGAGCCGAAGCGCTTGGCGAAGCGCTTGCGCCGGAAAGCCGCGCGCCCTAAATCGGAGGCGGCGGGCGCTGCCCGGTACGAGCCTTTGCGAACATCCCTGAGGCGATACATCTTCCTAGGGAGCTGTCCCTGCCCGGGCCCTGGTTCGGTGCATATGGCGCCCACCTGACGTAATGGCGTCAGAGGATATTCAGGCAAACGGCCACGGCGGCCCCGCCACCT
>CAYQVL010000039.1:0-5486 GCA_964420825.1 uncultured Sphingomonadaceae bacterium | reverse complement strand
GTCTGAGGACGCGATGACCAAATCGGAACTGAGAGGCCGGTACAAAGCGCTTCGCCGGAATTTCGTTCTGAATCTGGACAGCGGGAAACCGGCTGCGGCGGCAGCGGCGACCGTCGCACATCTGACTGATCGCGTGACGATCGGGCCGACCGTCGGCGGCTATGACGCGATGACGTCAGAATTGGATCCGGCGCCGCTGTTGAGCGAGATCGAAGCGCGCGGCCATCGCATCGCGCTGCCATGGTTTGCCGACCGCGACGGCCATATGGACTTTCGCGAGCGCGGCAAAACGCTCGAGCCCGGCCCCTTCGGCATCGCGCAGCCTTCCGCCGCGATGCCGCTTCTGGCGCCCGACACGCTCTTCATTCCGCTGGTGGCTGTCGACATGCACGGCATCCGGCTTCGCCGGGGCCGGGGACATTATGATCGCGCACTTGCCGCAATGCGCGCCGAGCGGCCGGTTTGCGCAATCGGGCTTGCATGGGAGTGCCAGATCGCCGACGCGCTCCCCGCCGACGATTGGGATCAACCGCTCGACTTCATTCTCACGCCCGAACGGCTCATCGAGGTGCAGCCATGACCCCAAGCTGGCGCAAACCCTTCGGGGTGTTCCTGATTGTCGCGCTGATCATCGTCTGGAGCGCGATCGTTGTGAGCGCGTCGGGCGCTATCGGCCAATGGCACCGGCTCGTTCAATTGGCCATCTATGTGACCGCTGGAATCGTCTGGATAGTGCCTCTGAAGCCCCTGCTCCTCTGGATGGAAACAGGAAAATGGCGCGAGTGACGGGACTTGAACCCGCGGCCTCCGGCGTGACAGGCCGGCGCTCTAACCAACTGAGCTACACCCGCGCATGGCTTCGAAGTCGCGCCGATTAGGGTAGGCGCCTGAGGCTGTCAAGCGAAGTCCGCCCGGCCGTACGGCGACAGCGGGGCGTGGGCGTTATCGCGGCCCAAGCCCAGCATTTAAGCGCAATATAAGCCAACAGCACAAGCCGGTGGTACCTCTGGCCGGAGTCGAACCGGCACTCCCGAAGGAACTCGATTTTGAGTCGAGCGCGTCTACCAATTCCGCCACAGAGGCCCGCTGGTACGCGAGCCGATTAGCCCAGCGCGGCGCGGGCTGCAACAGCGCCCGCGCCGCGCCCTATTCAGGCAAAGGTTTCGGCTGTTCCGCGGCCTTTGGGGTCCTCTCCGAACCGATTGGGCCCGACCGTGCCTTCGAGGAACATGAAGACGAGCAGCAGGATGATCGTACCCAGCGCAGCAAGGCCGCCGATCAAGGTGAGCCCCTGGGATTGCACGGCGGCTCCGACGAATACGACGACATAGGCGCAGATCGGTGCGAGTATCCACCAGCCCGAACGATTGGTGTCGTGAAGCCGCCTCACCGTCACCGCTAGAGCGGGAATCAACAGGGCAAGGCTGACCAACCAGTTGAGCGCCATGATTGCCATTATCGCTCCGCCCGCCGCCATGACCGCGCTTGGATCACCGCCGGACATCAACATGCCGCCACCGCCGACCGCGAGGATGAGAATGACAAATGCGATACCGATCAGGACTTCGAACAACACAAACATCCAATATTCCATGCGTCGCGATCGACCGGTGAATTCCGCATACCGCTTGAGCGGCAGAAACATCCATTCCATGATAAGTCCCCTCAAATTTGCATGCCGTACCGCCGTCGGAGCATTTCACGCTCCGGCGCCGGATTGAATGTTTCCTAGCTAAATGTTTCGGCCGTGGTCTCGTTGCCCTTGGGATCGGGCCCGAAGCGATTGGGGCCGCGCGTCCCATCAAGAAACATCAGGATCAGATTGTAGATCGGAATGAGGATGAACCAACCCGATTTGTCCTGATCATGGCATCTGCGAACCGCCACCGCGAGCGACGGAATGAAGGTCACCAATATCCAGCCGAAAACGATCGGCGAATTGCTCTGGACCGCGTAATTTGCCGATCCGCCGCCGAATTCCGATTGCGAATTGCCCGTTGCGACGATCAGGACGACCGTCACAATCCAGATAAACAGCGCAAACAGCCAATATTCCTTGCGCCGCGACCGGCCGGAAAAATCGAAATACCGCCGAAACGGCAAGAACATATATCCCATGATAAGTCCCCCTCCAAGGTTAGCAAAGCGCAACCCCGCGCCGGTTTGTGCCGGTCTATCGTCATCGTCGGCTTTTTCGGTGCGCCGATCAAGCCTGTAATCAACTGCGCGGCGGCTGCCGGCGGTAGCTGAGCGCCTCGGCGATATGGATGCGGCCGACGGTTTCGCTGCCAGCCAGGTCGGCGATCGTCCGCGCGACGCGCAATACGCGCGAATAGCCGCGCGCGGTCAGCCGCATGGCCTCGGCGGCCTGCGCCAACAGCCTGCGGCCCGGCTCGTCGGGTGTTGCAACGGAGTCGAGCAATGCGCCGTCGGCTTCGCAATTGGTGCGAACGCCCTGCCGCTTGTAGCGCGCGCTCTGGACATCGCGCGCCGCCGCGACGCGCCGGGCGACCTCTTCCGACCCCTCGGCGGGCGGCGGCAACGTTAGGTCGGCGGCCGAAACCGGCTGGACATCGACATGGAGGTCGATGCGATCGAGCAGCGGGCCCGAGATCTTCGCCTGGTAATCGGCGGCGCAGCGCGGCGCGCGCGAACAGGCGAGCGCGGCATCGCCGAGATGTCCGCAGCGGCACGGGTTCATCGCGGCGACAAGCTGGACGCGCGCGGGAAAGGTGACATGCGCATTGGCGCGCGCCACCGATATGGTCCCGGTCTCAAGCGGCTGACGCAGCGAATCGAGGACATTGCGCTGGAACTCCGGCAGCTCGTCTAGAAACAATACGCCGAGATGCGCGAGGCTGGCTTCGCCCGGCCGCACCTTCAACCCGCCGCCGACAAGCGCGGGCATCGACGCCGAATGATGCGGCGCGCGATAGGGCCGGTTGCGCGCCAGCCGTCCGCCCTCGAGCGTCCCCGCGACGCTCGCCACCATCGATACCTCGAGCGCTTCGCCCGGCGTCAATTGGGGAAGTATTCCGGGCAAACAGGCCGCCATCAGCGACTTTCCCGATCCGGGCGGCCCCGTCAGCAGCAGGTTGTGCCCGCCCGCCGCGGCGATCTCGAGCGCGCGCTTGGCGGTTTCCTGGCCCTTGACCTGTTTGAGATCGGGGCCGGCGACCGGCTCTTCGACGTCCCCGGGGAGCGGCGGCGCGAGCTGGCTCGTTCCCTTGAAGTGATTGAGCAGGGCGAGAAGATCGGGCGCGGCGACGACCTCGACTTCGCCCGCCCATGCCGCCTCGGGGCCTTGCGCCGCCGGACAGACCAGCCCGAGATCGCGCGCCGATGCATTGAGCGCGGCGAGCAGAACGCCGGGCGACGGCGCCACCTTGCCGTCGAGCCCGAGCTCGCCGACGACGAGATAGCCCGACAGCGTCTCGGCATCGATAACCCCCATCGCGCCCAGAAGCCCGAGCGCGATCGGCAGATCGTAATGCGAGCCTTCCTTGGGAAGGTCGGCGGGCGAGAGATTTACGGTGATCCGCTTAGGCGGCAGCGCGAGCCCGATCGCCGCTATCGCAGCACGCACCCTTTCGCGGCTTTCGGTTACCGCCTTGTCGCCGAGACCGACGACGTTGAAGGCGGGCAGCCCGGGCGCAACCTGCACCTGAACCTCGACGGCGCGCGCCTCAAGGCCCAGATAGGCGGCTGTAGCGACATGAGCGACCATATACGCCCCCGTGATTCTCCGTTTGTTCTCTTTTGGCGCGATAGCCGGCGAGAGTCGAGGATCTTTTGCTTATCGCGCACAATCTTGCCGAGTGGCGTGCGGCCGCCCACATAGCACCGATGACGCCGCCCGCCCCCATCAAAACAAAGGACAAACGCGGCGGGGTTCGCCTCGTGCTGACGGTGACCGGGGCACTGCTCATCGTCGCTTCGCCGCTGGTCGGCGCCATACCGGGGCCCGGCGGGGTTTTCGTATTCGCCGCGGGTTTCGCGCTGATGCTCAAGAACTCGGCGCTCGTGCGCAAGATTTATGCACGCCTTAAAACGCGTCACCCCAAAAAGGGCGCCTGGATCGATTGGGCATTGCGTCGGCGCAGCGCGATACGCCGCGCCAAAAAAGCGCGCAAAGCGCAGCGTGCAGATTGACTTTGCCCAAGGCCTCGCCTAGGGACGCGGCAGATCAAGGGCCGCCCGCAAGGCGCGGCCGTTTTTATTTCAGTTGTGAGGATATGAGCGATGAAGCGCACCTTTCAGCCGAGCAGGCTCGTTCGCGCGCGCCGGCACGGATTCCGCGCGCGGACGGCGACAGTCGGGGGCCGCAAAGTGCTCCGCGCCCGCCGCGCCAAGGGCCGCAAGACGCTGTCCGCCTGACGGCGCTTACCAAGCGACGCGATTTCCTGGCCGCCAACCGCGCGAAGCGCGCGGCGATGCCTGGATTCGTCCTGCTGGTCCGCGATCGTCACGATGACGACAAGACCATCCGCCTCGGCATTACCGTTACCAGGAAAATCGGCAATGCGGTCGTTCGCAACCGCATGAAACGACGCTTTCGCGCCCTCGGCCGCGAACTTCTTCCGGCCAAGGGCCGGGCCGGAGCCGATCATGTTCTGATCGGCCGCGCCGGCGGCGTCGAGCGCGATTTTGGCCGATTGCGCGATGAACTTGTCAAAGCACTCGATAGGGTCGCCCCTGGATTGCGGGAGAGCGGCAATCGATGATTTCCAAGCTGCTCATCGGACTGGCGCGGCTCTGGCAGATCGGGCCATCGGCTATTCTGCCGCCGACCTGCCGGTACAATCCAAGCTGTTCGGCCTATGCGATCACCGCCTGGTCGCGCTATGGGGCATTCAAAGGCAGCTGGCTGGCGCTCCGGCGCATCCTGCGCTGCCATCCCTGGGGCGGGTCGGGTCACGATCCGGTTCCATGACACGACAGATGAATATGGGGAAATTTGGTGGATAATTCGCGCAACATGATCCTAGCGATCGTGCTTTCGGCGGCTGTGCTGTTCGGCTGGAGCTTTCTGTCCGATCGCATCGCGCCGACCGCCAACGAACCGTCGACCGAGTTCGTCGATGGCGAGCAGGTCGTCTTGCCGAACCGCGAAGCCGATGCGGCGGCGGATGCGCCCGCCCAGCTTCGCGAGCTATCCCAAGTCCTCGGCGAATCGCAAAGCCGGCGCGTGGCGATCGAAACGCCGCGGCTTTCGGGCTCGATCAACTTGCGCGGCGGAAGGATCGACGATTTGGTTCTGCTCGATTACCGCGAAACGATCGACGCCGATTCGCCGCCCGTGAGGCTGTTGACGCCCGAAGGGGCGGCCAACGCCTATTATGCGCAATTCGGCTGGGCGGGCGGCGAGATCGCAACGCCCGACCCCGATACACTCTGGCAGGCGAGCGGAAACCGGCTGGCGCCTGGAAGTCCGGTGACGTTGCGCTGGCGCAATCCGACAGGCCAGATTTTCGAAATCCTCCTCG
>CAYQVL010000038.1:0-9510 GCA_964420825.1 uncultured Sphingomonadaceae bacterium | reverse complement strand
TGCGATCGGTGAGCGGCGATGGCGCGCTGCCGGTGCGCGCGGCGCCGCTTGGCGATGCCGAGCAGCGCGATACGCTGACCAATGGAGACGCCGTGTTCGTCTGTAACCGCAGTCACGACCAGATTTGGTTGGGCGTTGTCTATAGTGCCGAGCGCGAGCTGGGCGAGGAGTGCGGCGTGTCCGCACCTATCGCTTCGCAGCGTCGCTACGACGGCCCTTGCCGGAGCGGATGGGTTGCGTCCGCCTTCGTCCAGCTGCGTAGCGTGGGACGGCGGTAGGGCCGTTCTGTTCGAAGTTAGGCCGTCATTGCGACGCCGGGATTGCGCGGGGAAGGCAATCCAGGGCGTATCGCGGGGCTCTGGATTGCTTCGTCGCTTCGCTTCTCGCAATGACGAGATGAGCCGGAATTCGCGCTCTATTCGAGGCTGGCTATCAGATCGCCGATCGAATCGGACTGGTTTCCGCCAAGCGCGCGTGCCGGCGTTCTTACAGCTTCTCCGATATGAGCGGCGGCGATCTGGACGCGCGGCAATTCGGGTGCGGCGTCCTCGGGATAGATGAAACCGTAAACGGGATATTCGGTCAGGCCGAGCCGGCCGGTCGGGCTGTGCCAGATCTTGACCATGCTCCAGTCGTTGTCCGGCGAGACATCCTCGGCGACGACATTGCTCTCGACCATACCGCGCCGCGACCAGTTGGCGTGGTTGAGGCGGACATGGCGGCTATCGACGATCTCGCGAACCATCGCGACATGGCCGAGCCGCATCCGGCCGTGCGGCCGGAGCACCATCACCGCGCCGGCGGCCGGCGCTGCGCCGCGGGCATAGACGCCCTCGGCCGAAGCCCACCAGGTGTGCGCGTTACCGCGAATCTCAATGTCCGATACCGAGCGCGCATAGGTAACGCATTGCCAGGCGGCGGCGCCGGCGGGCGCGGCGGCGCCGATCGCAAGCGCGAAAAAGGCTATGAGGCCAAGAGCGGCCTTGCTGAAAAGACGGTTCAAAATGCGACCCCCGAAAGGTGGTACGGGATGGTTTCTCCGTACCGTTGTCGCGGCCATTCCTCAGTTTCGGGCTAAGCGAAAGGGTTAATGCGGCGACAGGTGAGAGTCGGGCGACGAGTTGCGGAACCTAATCTAGCTGTCGGACGTACCGACCGTTTCATCGACGGTATTCGTCGTAACCGAATGGTAGCGCGGGCGCGCGATCCGATAGATTCGGCGGGCGAAGGGGCGCCCCCAGTCGCCTTGCGCCATCAATGCTTCGAACAGCGGCGCGACGAATTTGCGGCGGCCCATCGAGGTTAAGAACTCTTCGGCAGAGGCTTTGGCGGGATCGTACCGATTGGCGATTGCGAGCCTGAGCCAGGCGAATCGAATCTCACTGTTGCCCGCCTCGCTCAAGCCGAATTCACCGTCGAGCGTTGCGAGATACTCGTTGGAGATATCGCGCGGCAGTCCGTTGAGGAATCGCAACCGCTCCTGCGTCGTCCAGCTCTGCCAACTGACGTTGACGGTTTGTCCGCCGCGCATGAAGCTTGCGATTGCGCGGTCGACCAGGCCAAAACGAGCCGATTCGATGTGAACGGCATTTTCCGGCAGGCCGGGCTCGTAGATCCACTGTTCGAGACCGATGTCATCAGCCTCGCTACCCTCGAAAAGATTGGCGCGCATGTCGTGGATCAGCCCGGCGCTGGTCTGCGGCTGGAATGCGTGACGGTCGAAATAGTCGCGCAGCCAAGCGTCGAAGCGCGCGCGGCCGACCATAGATTCGACCGAACGGAGAAACACCGCGCCCTTTTCATAGGCGATATCGGTCATCCCGTCGTCGGGATCGCGGCCGCCGAGATCGAGATGGAGCCGGGTGTCGTCGGCAGCCAGACCGCCGGCCTCGTCGATCGACTGCAACATATCGGCCCAGCCGAGATCGGCGAGCATCGCCGCGCGCTCGGGACCATAGACCGATTCCATGATGCGGTTTTCGAAATAGACGGTGAAGCCCTCGTTGAGCCAGAAATCGTTCCATGTCGCATTGGTCACGAGATTCCCCGACCAGCTGTGCGCGAGTTCATGCGCGATAAGGCTGACGAGCGATTTGTCACCGGCGAGCACCGTTGGCGTAACGAAGGTCAGTCGCGGATTTTCCATTCCGCCGAAGGGAAAAGAGGCGGGCAGCACGAGGAGATCATAGCGGCCCCAGCGATAGGGGCCGTAAAGCTCTTCGGCGGCATCGATCATCGTTTCGAGGTCGGAGAATTCTTCGGCCGCGCCATCGGCTACCGACGGTTCGGCATAGACGCCCGAGCGCGGGCCGATTTCCCGAAACTCCAAATCGCCGGCGGCGATTGCGATCAGATAGGGCGCGACGGCTTGCTCCATGCGGAAGCGCCAGGCGCGTTTGCCGGGTTCGTCCTCGACCTCTTCGCCTTCGGGGGTCAGCATATCGGCGCTCATCACGACGCGGATACCTTCGGGGGCAACGATGCGTGCATCCCAGCTCTGGCGAATGCCGGGGCTGTCCTGGGTCGGAATCCATGTCCGGTTGAGGATCGCCTGGCCCTGGCTGAACAGGAAGGGTTTTTCGCCATCGGTGGTTTGTTCGGGGGTGAGCCATTGCAGCGCGCTTGCATCGGGCGCCGAGGCGTAGGTGATCTTGATCCGGTCGGCGCCGTCAAGCCGGACCGTCAACGGCGCGCCGTGCGAGTCGCCGCTGTCCGCGCCTTCTTCCCAGGTCAGCGCCTGACCGTCGCCGCTGACGACTTCGCGAATTTCGAGCCCCGCGCTGTCGAGCACGACCTCTTCCGCGCCGTCGGCAACGAGGAGGTCGAGCGTTGCCGACCCCACCATCCTGCGCGCTTCGAAATCGGCGGTGAGGTCTAGCGAGACGTGGGTGACGCGCGCTTCGAGCGGCTTGGCATAGCTATGCGTGTCGCGGCCCTCCTCGCTCGCGAGAATGTTTCCGGGCTCGCTATCGCCGCCCCCCGACGAACTACAGGCGGCGAGGAGCGACAGCGCGGCGAACGGCGCGAGAAACTTGAAGCGGGTGGACATAGGGATACTCCGAACAAGGTCGTTTGGGAGATCAGACTAGCCCCTCAATGCGAGTTCGTCACCCCGGACCCGCGCGGCGCGCTCCATGCCTTGACCTGCGCGCGCGCTTGGCCGACAATTGACGCTAACGTAAAGCAACGCATCAGGAGAGTCGCGATGGCCGACGCCGAACCTTTGGAACAGTTTCGCGAAGAGGCGCGCGAATGGCTCGAGGCCAATTTCGATCCGGCGCTCAAGGGCCGCCACAATCCGATGGGGATGGTCGACGGGCCGACCGATATGTCGCCCGACATGGTCGAGTGGCGCAAGCGGCTCGGCGAGAAAGGGTGGGGGGCGCCCAACTGGCCGAAGGAATATGGCGGGGCCGATCTGAGCAATGACGAAATCCGCGTGCTGGGCGAGGAAATGTCGAAGGTCGGCGCCTATAACCCGATCGGCGGGCTCGGCGTCGGCATGTTCGGGCCGACGCTGCTCGAATATGGCACCGAAGAGCAGAAAAAGCAGTGGCTGCCGCCGCTTTCGGATGGATCGATTCGCGGCTGCCAGGGCTATTCCGAGCCGGGTGCGGGCTCGGATCTCGCCGGTCTCCAGAGCTCTGCCGAGGACAAGGGCGACCATTATCTGGTGAACGGCCAGAAGACCTGGCAATCGGGAGGGCAGTGGGCCGATTTCTGCTTCGGGCTTTTCCGCACCGACAAGAGCAAGAAGCACGAGGGCATCACCTTCCTGATTATCGACATGGACCAGCCGGGGATCGAGCGACGGCCGATCAAGATGATCTCGGGCGCGTCGCCTTTCTGCGAAACCTTTTTCACTGACGTCAAAGTGCCCAAGGAAAACCGCGTCGGCGAAGAGGGCAAGGGCTGGACGATCGGCAAAAGGCTGCTGCAATATGAGCGCGCCGGGATCGGCGGCGGCGGGATGCGCCATATGATGGCGTCGCTCGCGGATTATGCGAAGAAATATGTCGCGGTCGATGAGAATGGCGAGATCGCCGACAAGGAATTGCGGCTCAAGATCGTCAACCACGAAATGAAGATCCGCAATTTCATGGGGACCGTCGTTCGCGCTCAGCAGGAAGCCAAGGAACAGGGCGGGCCATCGGCGACGAGCTCGGTGCTCAAAAATGTCGGCGCCAAGCTCGCGCAGGAGCGGACCGACCTGATGATCGAGACGATGGGGATGCAGGGGCTCGGCTGGGAAGGCGAGGGTTTTCATCCCGACGAATTGAAGGCGACGCGGACCTGGCTGTGGAACCGCGCGGTGACGATCTACGGCGGCTCGACCGAGATCCAGAACAACATTATTGCCAAGCGCGTGCTTGGGATGTTCGACCACCAATAGGTGCTGTTGACGATCGACTGAATCTAGAGGGAAATCGTCATGCCAACCGCCGCCGAAATGCTCGAGCAGGACTTCGCCTCTTTCGCCGATGTCATTCGCGCCCACGCGACCGAGCAGCCCGCCGCCGAAGCGGTAGTCGCCGGCGACAAGCGGCTGACCTTCGCCGAGCTCGACTCCTATGGCGACCGCATTGCCGCCGCGCTCCAGCGCGATGGCATGGCGGTCGGCCAGTCGGTCGCCGTGTGCGGGCTCAACGGCTGGACATATGCGGCGCTCTGGGTCGGCATTCTTCGCGCCGGCGGCTGTGTCGCGCCGTTGGCGCAGAGTTCGACGGCAGAGGCGCTCGGGCTGATGCTCGACGATAGCGGCGCGAACCTGCTCTTTGCCGACCGCGCCGTCGCCGAGACGATGGCCATTCCCGACAGCATCACGCATATCGCGCTCGACGACGATGCGGCGTTCGAAGCGTGGTTACCCGAAGCGGGAGCGACGCCCGATCCGGTCACGATCGATCCCGGCCAGGGTTTCAACATCATCTATTCGAGCGGCACGACGGGGACGCCCAAGGGCATCGTCCAGTCGCACCTGATGCGCTGGCGGCAGATCGCCGCGCTCAAATCCTCGCCCGAGACCGTCGCGCTGCTATCGACGCCGCTCTATTCGAACACCACGCTCGTCGTCTTTCTGCCGTGCCTGGGGTCGGGCGGAAAAATCGTGCTGATGGCGAAATTCGATGCGCTCGACTTCCTTAGATTGAGCGAGCGCGAGCGGGTTACGGCGACGATGCTGGTGCCGGTTCAGTACAAGCGGCTGATGGCCGAAGCCGGCTTCGATAGTTTCGATTTATCCGCCTATCAGATAAAATTCTGTACGAGCGCGCCTTTTTCAGCCGAGCTCAAAGCCGATATCGTCAGGCGCTGGCCCGGCGGACTCGTCGAATTTTACGGGATGACCGAGGGCGGCGGCAGCTGCGCTCTCTCGTGTCACGACTTTCCCGACAAACTCCACACCGTCGGCCGGCCGCTTCCCGATCACGATATTCGGTTGATCGACGAGGACGGCAAAGAGGTAGCCCCCGGCGAAATAGGCGAGATTGTCGGGCGTTCGGGCACCATGATGAATGGCTATAAGAACCGTCCTGAACAAACCCGCGAGACCGAATGGTATGACGAGGACAACAACCGGTTTATCCGCACCGGCGATGTCGGACGTTTCGACGAAGACGGTTTCCTCCAGCTCATGGACCGCCGGAAGGACATGATCATCTCGGGCGGATTCAATATTTACCCAAGCGACTTGGAAGCCGTTATTGCCGAGCATCCTGAGGTTCATGAGGTGGCGGTGATCGGCGTGGTCAGCGATCGGTGGGGCGAAACGCCGGTAGGTGTCGTCGTCGGCCCGAACGATGCCGAAGCGATCAAGCTGTGGGCCAATGAGCGGCTCGGCAAGACCCAGCGTCTGGCTGCGGTTCACATCGTCGATGAGCTGCCTCGCAGCGCGATCGGCAAAGTCCTCAAGCGCGAATTGCGCGAGCAGCTCAACCTATAGCGCTGCCTCGGCGGGCTTGGCGCGATCGACGAAGGTTTGGAAGTGCGCGACTTCTTCCTCGGCTTCGGCGTGGACCCAACTGACCTCATAGCCGTTCTCGACAGCGTCCTCGCGCATCAGATCCTCGACATGCTCGGCCGTCGCCGGCTCGCCGGCCCCGCATGCCGCCGACACACCGGCCAGCGGCAGGACGGCCGATAGATAAATATACGACGTGTTCATTGCTCATCTCCCCCAATCGAGAAATTCCGGGCCGATCGCGCCGGCGAGTCAAAACTGCGTCGGATGGAGGGTAGGGCGGCTGCCGCCTAAGTCCGAAGACCGCTAGCCACCCGAAGGCGCCACGACCGGCTCTTCCTCTTCGCGCGCGCTGCTACGATTGCATTCGAGCGATGGTGCGCCGCCCGGCCCTTGCGAATAGCGGCATTCGACCTCGATCTCGGTACCGGTCGCCGGATCGCGGACGGTGGCGTGACCGGAAAATCGGCTGCCATCGGCGCTGCGCCTCATTGCTATGTCGGCGACCTCGGCGCCGCGCGCCGCGTAATTCTCCCGCACGGCATTTTCGACCATCTCGGCCTGTTGCGCCTCGCTCGCCTCGGGCGCCGCCGCGGGTTCTCCCGACGAACAGGCGGCGAGCAGCGCCAGCGCGGGCCAAATATGCAATCGAGTCTTCATTTGCCTGACCTCCTCGGCGGCAATGGTGCACTCGCAGCGCGGGCGATGGCAAGCCCGATCGAAATCGGCCGCGATCAATCCAGCGCCGAATAGATCAGCGTCTTCAATTCACGTCGCACGGGATAGACGCTCGAGGGCTGGAGTTGGGTCATGAAGACCATGGTGATCTCCTCGACCGGATCGACGAAAAAGGCGGTCGAATACATTCCGCCCCAATAGAATTCGCCCCTCGAGCCCGGCATCATCGTTCGCGCGACATCCTGCGTCACCGCGAAGCCGAGGCCGAAGCCGGTGCCGGCATTCTGCACCTCGCTGAATAGCGACCGCGAATGCTGGGTAAGGTCGCCGCCGCCGGGGAGGTGGTTCATCGTCATCAGGTCGATGGTCTTGCGAGAGACGATGCGCATGCCATCGAGCGTTCCCTTGCCGAGCAGCATCCGGCAGAAGCGATGATAATCGATGGTCGTCGAAACCAGCCCACCACCGCCCGACAGCAATTTTGGCGGACGTCGCCACAGGCTCTTCTCGCCGCGATCGAAGAGAAGCGGACCCTTGGGCGTCCAGGTCCAGCAATCGCCGAGCCGGTGGGCCTTGTCGTCGGGAACGCTGAAGAAGGTGTCGGTCATGCCGAGTGGCGAAAAGATATGTTCGGCGAAAAAGGCATCGAGCGTTTGTCCCGATACACGTTCGATGACCGCGCCGAGAACATCGGTCGAAACCGAATAATTCCACGCGCTACCGGGTGAGAATTCGAGCGGCAGCGTGCCGAGCTCGGCGACGAAGCTCGCGAGATCATGATTGCCGTGCCAGTTTTCGAGCTTGCGCTCGCGATAGGCGAGATCGATGTTCGAGCGGTTCTGGAAGGCGTAGGTCAGCCCCGATGTATGGCGCAGCAAATCGATCATCCGCATCGGCGCGGCGGTCGGCTTGATGGTGAAGGGCAGCATCCCGCCGCCGCCTGCATAGACGCCGATATCCTTGAATTCGGGCAGCACGCGGTGGACCGGATCGTCGAGCGCGACCTTGCCCTGTTCGGCAAGCATCATGAAGGCGATCGAGGTCACCGGCTTGGTCATCGAGGCGATGCGGAACAGCGCGTCGTCGGCGAGCGGCGTGTCCTCGCCCTCGCGCGCAATGCCTTGCGTTGAGAAATGCGCGACTTCGCCGCCGCGCGCGATCAGCAGCTGGAGCCCCTTGAAGCGCCCGCTGTCGATATAGCGCTCGCGCAGATAGGCGGGAATCGCGGCGAGGCGGTCGGCGTCGAAACCGAGCGAGGCGGAATGGGCAATGTGCATAAGGGGACTCTATCCGTTGCGGTTATTCGAAGATGATCACCGAACGTGCCGATTCGCCGGCACGCAATTTGTCGAAGCCTTCATTGATGTCTTCGAGTTTGATCCGCTCGGCAATGACGCTGTCGAGATCGAGCCGGCCGTCGAGATAATAGGCGACGAGCCGCGGCATATCGGTCTTGAACTTGGACGAGCCCATCAGCGAACCCTGCATCGTCTTGCCCGCGAGCAATTCGGGGCCATGGATCTGGACCATCTCGCCCGGCGGGATCATGCCGACGATCGTCGCGGTGCCGCCGCGGCGCAGGATCTTCCAAGCGAGTTCGGCGGTGCTGGTGCGGCCGACCGCCTCGACGGCGTAATGGACACCGCCGTCGGTCGCCGCGATGACCTGCTTGGCGACATCCTCGTCGCGCGCATCGAAGACCTGCGTTGCGCCCATCTTGAGCGCGAGTTCGCGCTTAGAAGCGACCGGATCGATGGCGACAATCTCGCCCGCCCCCGCGATTTTCGCTGCGTTGATCGCCGAAAGACCGATGCCGCCCGCGCCGATGATGGCGACGCTCTCGCCCGGATGTAGACCACAATCGTTGAAGATCGAACCGGCGCCGGTGATTACCGAACAGCCTATCAAGGCGGCGCGGTCCATCGGCATACGCGGGTCGATTTTGACGCAGGCCTGCTCATGGACAAGCATTTTTTCAGCAAAGGCCGAGAGATTGAGGAACTGCGCCAGCGGTTCGCCGTCTTTGCTGAGTCGCGAGGGCGCGTCTTCGGCGCGTTTGGTCGACGGATCCTGACATAACGTGTGCTTCCCCGCGAGGCAGAGTTCGCAACTCCCGCAAAAGGGAACGAG
This sequence comes from uncultured Sphingomonadaceae bacterium, assembly GCA_964420825.1. GTDB lineage: Bacteria > Pseudomonadota > Alphaproteobacteria > Sphingomonadales > Sphingomonadaceae > Parasphingopyxis. The sequence continues at coordinate 743 of CAYQVL010000038.1, read as the reverse complement.
GAAGGTGATGACGTGATCGCCGGGCGCGACGCCGCGGACTTCGCTGCCGACCGCCTCGACGACACCCGCCGCTTCGTGGCCGGGGATCGTCGGCAGCGGATGCGGGTAGACGCCGTCGACGAAATGGAGATCGGAGCGGCAAAGCCCGGCCGCCGAGGTCTTGATCAAGACCTCGCGCGGACAGGGTTCGTCGATCTCGACCTGGGCGATTTCCAGCGGTTTTCCGGGTTCGGTAAGCAGCGCGGCTTTCACCGGCTGACACCGATATCGCCGCTGCTGAACCCGTCGTCTTCGGTCGGTGCGTGGCGGCCGAACTCCCAGCGCGCGACGGCGCGGGCATGGACCTCGTCAGGGCCGTCGGCGAGCCGCAGCGTGCGCTGATGCGCATAGGCGTTGGCGAGGCCGGGATCGGTCGTTACGCCGGCGCCGCCGAACGCCTGGATCGCATCGTCGATGATGCTGAGCGCCATGGTCGGCGCCGAGACCTTGATCATCGCGATCTCGTTGCGCGCGGACTTGTTACCCGCGCGGTCCATCATGTCGGCGGCCTTGAGGCAAAGCAGCCGGTTCATTTCGATATCGATCCGCGCCTTGGCGACGCGCCATTCCCAGATGCTGTGTTCGGAGATCGTCTTGCCGAATGCGACGCGCGACTGGAGTCGTTTGCACATCTTCTCAAGCGCATCTTCGGCGACGCCGATGGTGCGCATGCAGTGATGGATGCGGCCCGGCCCGAGCCGGCC
>CAYQVL010000037.1:0-9539 GCA_964420825.1 uncultured Sphingomonadaceae bacterium | reverse complement strand
TCATTTCGGAAACCTTTTCCGCTAGATCGCGCAGACAATGCGTTTCGGTCATCTGATTCTTGATTTCGACCCGCGCACCCTTGGCGGGCGGATTTTTAATCGCCAACTCGACGGCGCGTACCGTATCGCGGATATGGATGAACGCGCGGGTCTGTCCGCCCGTCCCGTGTACGGTAAGCGGATGACCGACTGCCGCCTGCACCAGAAAACGGTTGAGCACCGTTCCAAATTCGCCGTCATAATCAAAGCGATTGATGAGGCGTTCATCTATTTTGGTTTCGGGGGTTTGCGTGCCCCAGACGATGCCCTGATGAAGGTCGGTGATCCTCAGCCCGTCGTTCTTGGCGTAAAACTGAAAAAACAGTGCGTCCTGGGTTTTCGTCATGTGATAGATTGATCCCGGATTGGCCGGGTAAAGTATTTCGTGATCGATCAGGCTTCCGTCAGGAGCCTCAACCTTTATAGCGAGATAGCCTTCCGGAATCTTGAGCCCCGCAGTGCCATAGCCATAGACCCCCATCGTTCCGAGATGTACGAGGTGGATATCCTGTCCGCTTTCGACGGTCGCGGCGAGAATATCGTGCGTCGCATTGAGATTGTTATCCACCGTATAGCGTTTGTGGAGAGCCGATTTCATCGAATAGGGAGCCGCGCGTTGTTCGGCGAAATGGACGATCGCGTCGGGCGCTTCCCGCTCGATCAGCGCCAGAAGCTGATCAAATTCCTTGCCGATGGTCAGCTTGCAAAAACCGATCTTGCGCCCGGTCAACTCCTCCCATGCCGCGATGCGTTCGGCGGTCGATCGGATCGGAGTCAGGCTCTCGATGCCGAGCTCGCGGTCGATTTCGCGGCGCGATAGATTGTCGACTATAATGATGTCGTAGCCGCGCTGCGACAGGTGTAATGCAGTCGGCCAACCGCAAAAGCCGTCCCCGCCGGCAATGAGTATTTTCTCCATCAACTACTCCATCAGGCACCACCAGCTCCCCAGACAAAAGAGCGATCGCCGACATCTCCAAGCAATTATCGCGATTTAATAAAGGGAGATTATAGTGTATTCGTTCAATGCGAAGCGCATTGGCACAGCTCGCGATCGGGCGCAACACCGCGGCTCAACTATTGCCTTTCCTTAGTTGGCGGCGGATTTTCTGGGCGAGAGACGGCCTGCGCGCTCGAACCCGATGGAGAGGCGGAAGCAGCGACTGGCCGCCTCTGCCACCAAGTGATGCCAACACTTCGCGGAAGTCGGCCCCCCAGAAAATCGAACCTCGGGCGCTCAGGAAAAAAACACCTTCTTCGATGCGCTGAGCCAGAAGCGATGCGAAGCGTCGCTTCCCTCCGGAAGTCAGCTCAATGCGTAATCGCAGACGGTCGCTTTGCTCGAGCAGGGGCATGATCTCGACGGTGCTGCGCGTAAATTCCCCATGCGCACCGAAATGCTGGTCTCGGCGGATTTCCCGGCCGTTTGCGGTTATCACCAGCACCCCCTCGTGTAGCGCGGCAAATTGGAGCCGCGCCGCTTCGCGCTCGAAGCCAAGTACTATGTGATAAGGATTGGGAAGTTCATCTTCCGGCCGGGCGACCTTGTCCATATTGCTAAGCCAGGCGGTGCCACCGGGTTCGCGATACGCCTGGCCGAGAATGACCCGTCCTTTATTGGTTGCTGGGCGAGCTGCGCCGGTTTTCTGCAAAAGCATCTTTTTTACCGGCAGCGGTGACGCGTCGATCAACGGTTTTTGGGTCAGATAGGCGGTAACGCCGTCCTGCGCGGTGATCGTTTCACCATCGCCGCCATACACCAGTAGAGCGTCGGGCAGGACGAACAATTCTCGATTGGATTGTACCGTGCGCGTCACATATTCGTGGAGCGTTCCCTTTGGCACCCTATAGCGTTGAAATTCTCCCATGGCGTCGAACGTCGATTTGCGGCCGGCAAGCAGCTCGAGGCCATAGGCAGCTCCCGTCGAGGCTTGCGTCGCCGGATCGCCGCCAAGCGGGACGAACAAGGTGTCGGGCGCATTGCGCGCATTAGCGTCGAAGAGGGCGGTGCCGGTTACGAGATCGTCGGGCCGAACAGTCAGCGCTTGCCTGACCGTTTCTGCAAATTTGGCATTGAAGCGTGTTGCGCCGGTCGCATCGAATACGAGGATATTACCCTTTGCGGCGCTCCGCGCGCTATTAAAACAGTCACCCACGGAAACCCCGATAGCTTCGACCAGCACGACGCGATCGTCGTGTAATTCGGCTAGGTCCCGATACTGGTCCTGGGTCGGCACAAACGGCACGTAAATCAGGATTTCGGCAAAGCCGTGCATGATGTAAGCGGCGTCTCGAAGCGCATCTGAGAGATCTGAAGGACGATGCAAATATCCGAGATAGCTTAGGGTTTCACCCGCATCGGGTTCCGGCACTTCGGGCAGGAACGTTTTTGCCTGGTGTTCGGAAAGATAACGGTGAAATCCGTACCATATCTCCAAATTACGTCGATTGTCGAAAGCCGGCGCGGCCAGTTTTTGTCCGGTCGAGAGCGCCGCTCCTATCCGGCCGGACAAGGCATCGATTTCCGGTGGAACAAGGGCTGTTGCGTGGTCTGCCGGGTCGACAAGTTCGGCGGTCCCGCCGACCGAGGTCGCAATGAACGGGATTTTGTGAACCAGCGCTTCATAGACCGTCATCGTCGAATTTTCGATAAGCGAGGGCATGACGGCGATCATGTCGCGCGAACACATCAGCGACAGCGCCTCGGGCTGGTTGAGATCGGTGACGATGTCGATCGGAAAGGGCCAGGCCGCAGCATGGGCGCGAATGAAATCGCAAGGTTTCTGGCCATCGTGGCTGGAGATCCGTTCGCCCTCCTTGCCCAAAAAGGTGATGCACGAAATTTGCACGCCCTGGGCGACGAGCGCGTCGATCGCCAGCACGAACAGGTCGAGACCCTTGCGCGGCTCAAGGCGTCCGAAAAAAACAAGCTCGCCGGTCTTGACGGTATCGCCGACAGCACGCACGGGCCGTTGATCGCTCACCCTGATTTCGGAAAAATCGACGATATTGGGCTGGACGTAGCATCGGCCTTCGGGAAGCCGATAGCCGATGTGATCCATGAAACTCAGCAGATGCGCGCTACCGCCGACAACCACATCCGCCCATTCGACGCACTTCTGCTCGGCGAAACTCGCAACCAGCAGATCGACACTGTCGATAGGCCGCATTTGATAATGGCGATTCCAGATGTAGGGCGAGGAAGTTTTGATGATGAACAAAGTGTCGGCAAAGGCGAGGCCGAGCCGCTTGGCCTGTAGCGCGTAAAATGCGCCCCCTCGCCATTCGGAACTGTGGACGACGTCGAAGCGATCGTTCGTCCGCAGCCAGCGGTAGAAGGACAGCCACCGTTGCTGCCACTGCGCGCTCGCACCGGTGAACGGTTCGTCCAGTTCCGGCAGGCAGACGAAGTCGATTCCCAGCTTCGCATAGTGGTTGACCCAGTACTCGGGGGTCGCATTTTCGACCTTGCGACCCTTGAGATAGAGCACGGTGACGCGATGGCCTTCGGCGACCAGCCCGCGTGCGAGATGATAATAGGTGGAGGCAATGCCGCCGTTGCGCACCGGGCCGATAATTTCCTCGGTGGCGATTAGTACGTCGAGACTGGCTGTGCTGTCGCTATGATAGGCTTCGAGCGAGGGGAAGCTTTTGACCGTGAAACCGTCGCGCTGCATCAGCCGTGCTTCCCGTGAAGAGCGGCATTGGTAGGCGGACTTGAGATCATTCGTTTACGCATGCTGCCTTGTCGATTAAGGCGATGCCCGAAGCTTGGCAACCAAATGTCCAAGAGCGGAGGTCACCGGTTTGGCGCGAAAAATTCTGATAACGGGCGGTGCCGGTTTCATCGGTAGCAATCTTGTCGCCCGGCTCGATGCGCTAGGCGGTTATGAGGTCGTGGTGCTCGATAATGAGGTATCGGGTACACGCGCCGCGATTGCCGATTGCAGCTGCGATTTCGTTGCCGGAGATATCCGTGATCGCGATGTCCTCGAGAGGGTAATGGAAGGGGTCGATGCGGTTGTTCATTTGGCCGCCGACACCCGCGTCATTCCGTCGATCGAAGCGCCGGAATTCAATTTCGACGTCAATGTCGGCGGCAGCTTCAATGTGCTCGAAACCATGCGTCGTCTGGGCGTAAACAAGATCGTCAGCGCCTCGACAGGCGGCGCGATCATCGGCGATACCGATCCGCCCGTCCATGAAGCGATGGTTGCATCGCCGATCTCGCCTTATGGCGCATCGAAGCTCGCGGTCGAGGGCTATTGCTCCGCTTATGCGGCAAGTTACGGGATGAGCTGTATCTCGCTGCGCTTTTCCAATGCCTATGGACCGCGGTCCTTTCACAAAGGCAGCGTCGTCGCACTGTTCATCAAGCAAATTCTGCAAGGAAAGACGCTGACGGTCTATGGCGATGGAAGCCAGACTCGCGATTATGTCCATGCCCACGATTTGGCCGACGGCATCGTTGGCGCGCTCAATTCGTCGGCAAATGGCCCCATCCAGCTCGGCACCGGTACCGGAACGTCGCTCAACGATATTATCGGGATGTTACGGGAGGTTAGCGGACAAGAGATCGCCGTCGAATACCGGCCGTTCCGATCCGGAGAGATCGTGCACAATTGGTGCGATATCAGCCATGCGCGCAAAAGCCTCGGTTATGATCCGCAGATACCGTTGGGGGAGGGTTTGGCAGAAACGTGGGAATGGTTTGTTGCAAATAGCAGCCGACTTCGCCTCTGATGCGTTTTTACGCCCATTTTAGGAAAGAGGCAGCGCGGTGACGATTCGTATAGCATTTTTCGAACCGCACTATTCGCTGCATAATATAAACGACTGGGAAATCCGCGGTAGCTATAAATACCCGAGTCTTCTCGGTGATTTACACGAGCGCGCAGCCATAACGATTTTGATGAGCGCCCTCCCTCCCGAAGAGGATCGGCATCGTCAGACGCTCGAACGCGACTTTGGCGCATCCTTTTGTCAGATCGCAACGCGCGATGACGCCGGCGAATTTGCTGGGGAGACTTTGTTTGCGGACTATGCGGCAACGATTGCGGATCATACGCCGGATATCGTCAGCACGCTCAACGGCCGGATGATCGACCACAATTTCGCGTTGGCGCGCGCGGCAAATGATGCGGCGGTCGAGTTTGTCTACCGCATGGCGGGTAACGATATTTTGACCCGGACAAGTGTCTATGAAGCGCAAGGGCGACCGGTTTCAGGCACCGGATTTTGGGCCAATCTCCTCGCGCAGGAACGCTATATAGCGGAGATCGCGCGCACGATTATCGTCATGGGCGGCACCGAACGGGTTCGCGCTGAAAGCTTGACCTCGAACCCGGGCAAAATCCGCATATGCCAGCGCGGCGTTGACCGCGATCTCTTTACACCCAATGCCCGCGTCGCCGAGCGGTGCGACCGCATTCTTTATCTCGGGCGGAACAGCAAAGAAAAGGGCATCGACCTGATCGAGGCCGCCGCCGCGCTATTGGTGGAAAGCAGGCCCGATCTGCGCTTCACGATCGCCGGCGATTTTGAACCGCATGAGGAAAGCAACCGCCGATATCTGGGCTTTCACGAATATCGGGCGCTTCCGGGCCTGTACAAGAATCACCACGCCTTGCTCCTGCCCGCGCGCTCCGAGGGCTTTCCGCAGGTCGTAATGGAAGCGATGAGTTGCGGGCTGCCGGCCATTCTTTCCCGGCACTTGTTCCAACATGACTTCGAACCGGGTCAGGGGGCGGCGTTAGTCTCTCTGGATGGCGCGGCCATTGCCGAGCAGGTGACGGCATTACACGATGACCCGGCAGGTTTTCGGGCGATGCGGGAGGCCGCGCTGGCGACGGCCAATGCGCGTTTCGATGCCGGCCGCAACTCCTCTCTTTATCACGATGCTTTGTTGGGGGTGAGCGCGTGAGCGATATTCCTACCGACCGGATTACGCCCGTCGCGCGACGCTACTGGTTCGTCGATCGGGCCTCGCTCAAGACGCTCGCCGGCGCCATCGATCCGCCGCGGTGGGAACAAACCGCGCTTCCGGTCAAAATCTTTGCTCTCGACGCTTTCGCCTGGCACCAGCTCGGTGCCTTGTCCGATATCGGCGAGGCGCTTGAGGTGGTCGATGTCAGCGGTGTGGGCGCATTGAAGCCGGCGTTGGTCGAGGCGCTTGACCGGGAACATGCCGCTTATGTGCAGTTTGCGTTGCGCGCCGTCGAAGATTTCGGCCCCGCACTCGATCTGACGCTGACGAAGTTGGCGATCGAGAGGCCTGATATTTTGATATCGGACCTTTTGAAGATCGGCCGGTATCGAACGGTCTTAGCCGACACGGGCGATTCCATGGTCAAACCGGAGGCGATCTGGATCTCCACCATTCTCGCCCGGGATTGGATCGAGGCGATCGATGGCGCTTCTCTATTGCAGCAAATCGACGCTGAGGTCTCGGGCCGCCTGACCGATTTCAAAGTTGTACGACACCGTCTCGTGGTCGGCGGAATATATAGCGGCGAACTTTCGCGGGATGATGATGATGGAGAGAGCAGTGAGCAGGCCGAATGCTGGCGCGCGCGCGCCGCCGCGATATGGTCCGAGGCTGAGGAATTACGGACGGAGAAACGGATCAGACACGGTCGCGAGGCCGCGCTCACGGCGCGGCACCACCGCGACCTGGCGAGACAGGCGGCCAATCAGCGCGCTCATTTCGAGACCTATTATCGCGCCAGCGGTATCGTGAGGCGATTGCGATCCCGCCTAAGAAGGGTGCTTGGAAAAATTTGGAAACGATGAGCTTGCGTACCCATTATGACCCGGATCACCTTGCCGAGCTTCGCGCCTTCCAGGATATTGGCGAAGAATTACGGTTACTTTCCTCCCGGACAAAACCAGCGTTGAACGGGCGCGCGCGCATCGCCTATTGCCTCCATAACAGCCTGCCGCATCAGCATGGCGGCTATGCGATGCGCAGTCATGCCATCGCCAAGGCGTTGCGCGCGCGCGGCCATGACCTGATCGGCTTTGGCCGTCCCGGCTTTCCAACCGACGGGATTGCCGAGCCGATTGCGCCTCCGGCTCGGGCAAATGTCGACGGTGTTCCCTATCGTTTTGAAAACCGTTTTGGCCGCCGCGGCAGGGCCCATGGCTATCTTGCAGAAGCGGCGGACTATTACGAGCGCGTTTTTATCGAAAACGAGGTGGGTGTCGTCCACGCCGCGACCAACTTCTGGACAGCGCTGCCGGCAGGATTGGCGGCCCACCGGCTTGACCTGCCCTTTATCTATGAGGTTCGCAGCTTCTGGGCAATTACGCGCGAGGCGCGCGAGGCCGGCTTTCGCAACACACCGCAAGCCTGGCGCGACGAAATGCTCGAAACCATCACGCTGGCGCTTGCCGATCACGTGGTTACCCTGAATGCGGCGATGCGCGAACATCTCGTGCATTATGGCATCGAAGGTGCGGCGACGTCGCTCGTGCCCAATTGCGTCGATGGCAATGTCTATTCGCCACGGCCCCGCGATTCCGCCCTGGCGGCGACCTATGGGTTGGGCGAGAACGACGTCGTCATCGGTTATATGGGCGCAATGCTCGGCTATGAGGGTCTTGACCTGCTCGTCGAGGCGGTAACGTCGATGATCGAAGCCGGGCAGCGCGCGAAATTGCTCATTGTCGGCGCGGATTCCGTCAAGCGGACGCAGCCGGGCACGATCGAGTTCGACCTGGAAAAGCGGATCGCGGTGTGCGGGATAACGGGTTCTATTATTCTGGCCGACCGGATTGCGCCGGACTCGGTGCCTGCTCATTATGGGCTTTTCGACATCTGCGCCTATCCGCGCCGCGATTTCGAGGTCTGTAACCTTGTCTCGCCCCTCAAGCCATTGGAGGCGATGGCTTGCGGAAAGGCCATCGTCGCCTCCGATGTCGGTGGAATGCGCGGTATGATCGAAGACGGAAAAACCGGCTTGGTTCACGCCGCAAATGATATGGCGGATCTGCAAAGCCGGCTTTCAACCCTCGTCACTGATCGTGAAATGCGGTTGCGTCTTGGACAATCCGCGCGTTCCTTCGCCGTTGCGGAGCGGAGCTGGGATGAAGTCGCGCGGAGTATGAGCGATGCTTATGCGAGCGCCGCCGCCGCCCATGCCCAAGGCATGGATTCCGCGCGTAGGGACCGATTGGCTGCGGCCTGGCGCCAACTGTCCGGCTGAGCCGCAACGGAACGCCTCGGCGTTTGTCCGCTGGCCGAACGAGCCTTATCGCCAAGGGCTTCGCCAGCCGGTCAAAGCCGCCGACGCTATCACGCTTTCCCGATCGTCCGATCCACAGGCGTGGAGTGGCATTACATCGGTCCCGGCAAGCCGATACAGAACGGCTTCGTCGAGAGGTGGCTCGGTTTGTCTGAACAGTGATTGGCAATGGATAAGTGGATTGTCTGCCGGTTCGAGGTTTTCGGGTAATTGAGGCCTTGGGTGGCCCGGTTCTGTCGGGTTGATGGGCCGATATGGCCTCCCGCCCCGCCAGTTCGCCGTGATCTTCGGCGACAGGTTCGTCATCTGATGACGAAAACCGGCCTCGCGCACAAAATATCTGACAGTCCCACCTCGACCATACGCCTGCGCGTGGCGTCGGGGACCGAGTAGTAATTACCCGCAACGCTCACCATCCCCTCATGGCTGATCCGCCGTTCAAGTTTCAGAGCCGATCCGAACGGGATCAGCGGCAAGCTCTGCAATGTCGCTCGTTCTTCGGCGAAGGCTTCCTCCCCGACGCGATCAACGCCGTGTTCCCCGAAGCGGTCGTTCAGACCTGCATCGTCCATCTGCTCAGAAACAGCATGAGCTTTGCGTCGTGGAAAGACCGCAAACCGATCGCCCAGGCGCTCAGAAGCGTCTATCGCGCCGAGAATGCCGACGCCGGCCTAGCGGCCTTGGAGACGTTCGAACAGGGCCATTGGGGTCAGCGATATCCGGCCATTACCCAGAGCTGGCGACGGCACTGGGAGCATGTCATCCCGTTCTTCGCCTTCCCCGAAAGCGTTCGCCGGATCATCTACACGACGAACGCCATCGAGGCGCTGAACTCCAAGCTCAGGCGCGCTGTGCGAACCCGTGGTCACTTCCCGGGTGACGATGCCGCGATGAAGCTGCTATACCTCGTCCTCAATCAGGCGGCGGCAGAATGGAAACGGCCGCCGCGCGAGTGGACCGAGGCAAAGACCCAGTTCGCCGTGATCTTCGGCGACAGGTTCGTCATCTGATGACGAAAACCGGCCTCGCGCACAAAATATCTGACAGTCCCGTCGAGGATCACGTCATCTTCGGCGAACGGTTCATCAAAGCCATGGCGGCGTAATGTTAAACCGCCCGCCCGCACACGAAATTACTGACACTCCCCATCGAACCGGGCATGATTGAGGAACAACTTCTCGTTGAGCAGCTCATCCCGCATGCGACCGCCAAAGCTCTCGACGAAGCCGTTCCGCATCGGCTTGCGGGGAGCCA
>CAYQVL010000036.1:0-9637 GCA_964420825.1 uncultured Sphingomonadaceae bacterium | reverse complement strand
CACAGCACAACAGGGAATCCCCAATCGGACTCATATGATCCGATCAATCCACTAGGTGTTTAGTCCCGGCATTTGATGGGTTGGATTGAGGTTAAATCTGTCGAGCTTGGTTCTCCGCATTTTGCAGATATATTCGAAGGGCGTGAGGGCCTTGAGGGTCTTCAGCCGCCGCCCATAATTATAGGCATCGATGAAGTCGGGGAGATGCGCTTCGAACTGCGGGTGGCTGTCATAGTGGTACCGTTTGACGGTGGCCTCCTTGATCGTCCGGTTCATCCGTTCGACCTGGCCGTTGGTCCATGGATGTTTGATCTTGGCGACGCGGTGCTCGATTATTTCGCGGGCCAGTCTCGCTACAACCTCGTCTTCGCGCCGCACGTCATGTTCTTTCGCCGGGCGTTTCATGCTTCGGTCGAGCATCGCCGCATCGCGCGGCGCGGCAAGATGGGCCGGCGCTTCTTCGGCCATCCAAATATTCTCATCGATAGCGGCAGCGAAAAATCGGTCGATATAACCTACACGCCCGCCGCCGATATCTACCTCGGCGATGTCAGCAGCCAGATATATGAATTCATCGCGCAACCGCGCCCGACCGTTTTCCTGAATGTGCATCATAGCAATTGGCGAAATAATCCTAACTATGCGCATTGGCGGCTTGGCCCGGTCGTCGATGCCGTTGGTGATCTCGAAGCGGCGCTCGAAACCGCCCAGGCCGACAGGCATTATCGCGATGCCCAAGCCCTTGCTTTTGAGTACACTTTCTCGGTTGACGCATCGCGATCCGCAGCCGATCGCGCTGCCAATGCGATTGTGGGCTTCCTTGAAAGGCTACCGGCCCGCACGTAGCTATATCGACGACGATCCTGCGTTGACCTTGACAGCGAAGCGGCCAAGGCGGAGCGCTCGCTCCTCCTCGGCACCGTGCGTTCGCTCGAGACCAAGGTAAATCCTTTGCCTGGTTCGGGCCGAGAAAGAGAGCGCGCCATTGCCTGACTATCATCCCGAAGAGCGCTGGACCGCGGTCCTGCTCGCTGGACAGCGGCCGGAGGGTGACCCGCTTGCAGAACATTGCGGTCAGGACTTCAAGGCGCTGATCCACGTGGGCGGCGTCTCTATGCTGCGGCGTGTTACCGCCACGCTGCTTGCAGTGCCGCAGATCGATCGTATCGTCATCCTCGCGCAGCAGCCAGAGGCGCTGATGGTCGGCGATGCGGCGAGGTTGCGCGATAATCCGCGCATCATGCTGTCGCAAAGTTCATCGGCCATCGCCTCGAGCATCGCCGCAATCGCAGGCACGTCGGTCGCGCCCTGGCCCGTACTCGTCGTCACCGCCGATCATGTTCTGTTGACTCCGGAGATCGTAGCAAGCTTTTTCAGCGAGATCGGCAACGAAGATCTCGCTATCGGGGTCGGCGAACGCAAGGCGGTCGAGGCAGGTTTTCCTGCCACCCGCCGCACATGGCTCAAATTCCGCGGCGGCCATTATTCGGGCGCCAATCTCTTTGCGCTACGCTCGGCGAAGGTTTTGTCCGGCTTCGAACTCTGGTCGTCGGTCGAGCAGGATCGCAAGCGCGCGCTCAAGCTGGTCGGCAAGTTCGGCCCGTGGCTGTTGTTGCGCACATTGACCCGCACGATCGGCTTCGCGGAGGCTTTTGAGCGCGCCGGCCGGCGACTCGGCTGCACCGCCAGGCCTATCGTCCTGCCTCAGCCCGAAGCGGTCATAGACGTCGACAATCCGGCCGATCTCGCGCTTGCCGAATCGATACTCGCCCAGCGTACCGCCATCCACGCGACACTGACCGCTTAATCCGCCGCAGCGAAGAACATCAGGCAGACAAGGCGGCCGGTCTCGGCGTCCTTTCCGAATGCCGGCCCGGCATTGTGAAACATCCAGGGCGAAAACAGGATCAACCGGTTGAAGCGCATCGGCACGCGCATCGTCCGCTCCCATTTGCCCCGGCGCGTCGTATCGGTATTGACGACCTCTTCGACGAGGCGGTTGGTATCGTCATAGCCGCTACGCGCGAGGCCGAGCGGATCGGTCGGTACCCGCTCGAGCCCGGTGCGCCGATGGCGGAAAAAATCGGTGCCGCCGCGGCAATGCTCGTCAAGACTAAGATAAAGAATACCAGAATAGAAACAGGGGTCGATATGGACCCCGCTAAGCCCCTTGTCCCCGTGAAGCGTGAGCCGACAATGACCGTGGCTGGTTTGCGTATCGGCGCGAAGCGCCACCCCGGCCAGCTTCGACACGCTCGGCTCGATCCCCTCGATCGGCAGCGGCCGGGTCGAGAGCAATCCAGGATAGCTGCCGCGCTTTTCCTTCGGGTCATAATCGAGCGCCAGCGCCTTGCGCCGCGCATCATGCGGGTCGGCGAGGAAATCATCGATGACGAGCAGCGAGGGAAGCATGGCGGGTTCGCAGGAGTTGGTTGGACGCGAAGGCTGTTGCAAGCGGGCCTGACTGTCAAGCACAGCCGCAACGTCAACCGTTCAGGCTAGGCGATCAGCGCGCGTATCGCCGCGACGAGCGCGAGCGGCTGATCGACCATGACGTGGTGACCGCTGTCGGGGATCTCGACAAAGCGCGTGCCCGCCGGAAGATCGCGCTTGAAGCCCGGCAAGATATTGTCCTCCATGATCGGCGAGCGATCGCCCCAGACGATGGCTAGTGGGCAGCGCGCGTCGATCGCCTTGCTACGGCTGTCGAGCCGCGCGGTTCGTGCAAAATTGTTGGGATCGAAGCTCCAGCTCCAGCCCTTGCCCTCGATTTCGACGAGCGAACGCCGCGCGATCATATCGGCGATATAGACGTTATCGCATTCTTGGCCAGGCAAAAAGCGGAAGCGCGCCAGGCCAGCCTCGAAGCTTTCGACATAGCGGCGATCGCGATCCGCATAGCGCGAGCTATCGGGCGAATGACGCATGTCGAGCGAGCTGTCGATGATGATCGCCAAGCGCGCCCATTGGTCGGGGGCGGCGGCCGCCGCCGCAGTCGGCGCGCCGCCGAAACTGTGGCCGGCAATTACCGGCATGCCGCCATCGAACAGGCCCGCCGCCTCGGCGACGGCGCGCATATCGCGGGCATGCTGCTCGATGGCATAGGTCTCGCGCCAGCTCGAATTGCCCATCCCCGCCATCGACATCGCTACAACGCGATGCGTTTGCGCGAAGAACGGGGCTATGTGCGCCCACCAATAGGCATGCGCGCCGCCGCCATGGAGCAGCAGGATCCCCGGCATGCTCACCTCGCCCCAGACAAGATATTCGATCTCGGCTCCATCGCTCTCTATATGTCCCACCATGGGACTGGCGGCGAGCGCATCGGAGAACCAACGGGGAGCGGGAGGCTTTGCGCCGCCGAAATCGGCGAGGGGACGATAGAGATCGGTCATGGTTCCAGTCGAGCAGGTCTTTACGCTTACGTCAACGTAGCGCTGTCAGATGGGTAGGCAAGATTTATGATGACACCAAAAAGATTTCATACGATAGAATCCCCATAAATTTATGCTTATCAGATCGATAAGTAAAACGACGGGAATGCCTACTACAGGTTGTAAAGGCGATATTTACATTCTTCGCACACAAGCGGTCGGCAACCAGAGAGAAGCCGTAAATCATGCGTATCGCCGCTCATTTGCATAGCGAAAACCCTGAATTCCATCATCGCGCCGAGCGCAAGCCCTTGAGCGTCCGCGCGACCTTCCGGATTCGCGGGTATGAAAAGGCCAATGCCGACATCCTCGATCTGTCGACGACCGGGTTCAAGGTCGATAGCGCGATGTCTCTCGCAGAGGGCAGTGAGGTTTGGCTGAAATTACCCGGCATGGAAGCGCGTCCCGCCAAGGTCATGTGGGTAAGCCCACTCTATGCCGGCTGCATGTTCCACACACCGATCCATGAGGCTGTGCTCGAAGACTATGTCCGACGCCATGCCAATCGCTGACCAGCGCTAGCCCGGTCGGCCGCGCCCGGGCCGAGTTAGGCGGCAATGCCTCCCGGCAACTCGGTTCCGGTAAATCCCATCCCCGAGTATGCGATAACGATCGCCCAGATCGCCATGCCGAGCAGCACGAGCAGAGTCGTCAGAGTTCCGATCATCCGCAATTTGCCGATGCCGTCCATCCCGAACGCGTGCGAGATACGGCCGAGAACGAACAGGATGGCGACAGCCCACAACCACGTGCTTGAACCGATCGCCAGCTCGATAAGCGCGAGCAGGATGAGGAAGAACGGCGTATATTCGGTGAAATTGGCATGGGCGCGCATGCGCCGGATTACCTGCTCATTGCCGCCGTCGCCGACGGAAATCTTGTGTGCGGTGCGCATGCGGCCGACGCGCATCGCCAACCAGATGTTGAGTAGTGCCGCGGCTGCCGCAATGACCAGCGTGATTTGAAGTTCCATGATGCTCCCCGTCTAGACCCCGCCCGCCCTTGCATGCACCCGCAACGCTTGCAAGCATCACGGAATCGATTATATGCGCGCAGCTTAACCCGTTCTTCGGCGTTGATTGAGCGGTGGCCTTGAAGGTCGCCGGATATGCTCGTAATGCCCGAAGCGATAGAGTTTTTCGACAATAGCAATAACCAAGGTGCCACCATGGCCGTCCCGAAAAGAAAAGTATCGCCCCACCGCCGCGGCAACCGCCGCGCGCACGATTCGCTGACCGTCGAGGCTTTCCAGGAATGCCCCAATTGCGGCGAGCTCAAGCGGCCGCACCATATGTGCGCTGCGTGCGGGCACTATAACGGTCGCGAAATCCGGTCGATCGAGGCATAAGCGAGGAGATAGGCCAGGTGACCGATGCGCCGCGGATCGCCATCGATGCGATGGGCGGCGATGTCGGACCCGAGGTCATGGTTGCGGGCGCGGCCCAGGCTCGCGCCGATTTCCCCGATATCTGTTTCTCATTCTTTGGCGACGAAGGCGCGATCGGCGCCGAGCTTGCCAAGCACAAGGCGCTCGCGGGCTATAGCGAGATAGTCCACACCGAGGGCGTCGTCTCGGGCGAGGACAAGCCGAGTCAGGCAATCAGGCGATCGAAGGATTCATCGATGGGTCTCGCCATCGGCGCCGTAAAGGCCGGTGAGGCGCAAGCGGCGTTATCGGCGGGAAATACCGGCGCACTGATGGCGATGTCAAAGCTGGCACTACGCACCATGCCGGGAATAGACCGGCCTGCACTCGCAGCCCTTCTTCCCTCGCTCGGCGAAAATGATGTCGTCATGCTCGATCTCGGCGCCAATACCGAGTGCGATGCCGAAAATCTCGTCCAATTCGCCGTAATGGGCGCAGCCTATGCACGTACCGTGCTCGATATTCCGCGTCCGCGCACGGCCTTGCTCAATATCGGCTCGGAAGAGATGAAGGGTACCGGGCTGCTCAAGGATGCCGCGGCGCGGCTGCGCGCCGCCGAAGCCATTCCGCTCGAATTCACCGGCTTTATCGAAGGCGACCGGATGTCGCGCGGTCATGTCGATGTAATCGTCACCGACGGTTTCTCGGGTAATATAGCGTTGAAGACGGTCGAGGGAACCGCGCGCTTCGTCGCCGATCTGATTCGTCAGGCGTTTACGAGTTCGCTGCGTTCAAAAGCCGGCTTCATGCTGTCGCGGCCCGCTGCCATTCTTCTCAAACGGACGCTCGATCCGAACAATCATAATGGCGGCGTTTTCCTCGGGCTTAACGGTCTCGTGATCAAAAGCCACGGGAGCGCCGATTCCAACGGAATTCGCAACGCGATCGGAGTCGCGGCGAAGATGGCCAAGGCCGATATCACCCGCCGGATTACCGAAGATCTCGGAAACTTCCCGAACCAGACGAGCGAGGATCTCGCGGAATGACGCTACGCTCGGCTATATTGGGCACCGGCTCGGCGCTGCCCAGACGGCGGGTAAGCAACGACGAGCTGGCGCAAACCGTCGCCACTTCTGACGAGTGGATTGTTGAACGTACCGGCATTCGCTTCCGCCATATCGCCGAGCCCGACGAAACGACGGCGACACTTGGTACGGACGCGGCGCGCAAGGCGCTCGCCGACGCCGGTCTCGCAGCGGGTGATATTGATCTTATCGTGCTCGCGACCTCGACCCCCGACCAGACCTTTCCGGCATCGGCGACAAAAATCCAGACCGCGCTTGGTATCGACGATTGCGTTGCTTTCGACGTTCAGGCCGTATGTTCGGGTTTCCTTTATGCGCTTACCATAGCCGACAATATGCTGCGCGGCGGCGCGGCGAAGACCGCCTTGGTAATCGGCTCGGAAACCTTTAGCCGCATTCTCGACTGGGAGGATCGCGGTACCTGCGTTTTGTTCGGCGACGGCGCCGGCGCCGTCGTACTCGGCGCTGAAGAAGGTGAGCGCGGTATATTGGCCTCAAGGCTTCACGCAGACGGCCGATATAACCAACTGCTCTATGTCGATGGCGGCCCCTCGACCACGGGAACGGTCGGCAAGTTGCGGATGAAGGGCCGCGAAGTTTTCCGTCACGCCGTCGTCAAGCTCGCCGACGTAATGACCGAAGTGCTTGACGCTGCGGACTTGGAAGCGGGCGATGTCGATTGGGTGGTGCCGCACCAAGCCAATCGCCGTATTCTCGATGCGACCGCCAAAAAGCTCTCTCTGTCGCCTGACAAGGTGATCATCACCGTAGATCAGCACGCCAATACTTCGGCCGCCTCTGTTCCTCTCGCTCTCGATACCGCTGTACGTGATGGACGCATAGAACGTGGAGATTTGCTTGTGCTCGAAGCGATGGGCGGCGGTTTTACCTGGGCCGCTACGGTGATAAGATTTTGATCCGAAAGATTTGCGGGTTTTGCAAAGCTGTTATAAGGTCGTGTCTCACAAGCAAATGGGGGTTTGCCGATGACTGAAGCACGAACGATGACACGCGCGGATCTCGCCGATGCCGTCCATGATACGGTCGGGCTCTCACGCGCCGATTCGGCGCAACTCGTCGAGTCTGTTCTTGGCCATATGTGCGGAGCACTTGCCAATGGCGAGAACGTCAAGATTTCGAGTTTCGGCAGCTTTGTGCTGCGCGACAAGGGCGAACGTATCGGCCGCAATCCCAAGACCGGGGTTGAGGTGCCCATCGCACCGCGCCGCGTGCTGACTTTCCGCGCCAGCCAGTCGATGCGCCAGCGGATCATCGAGGGCGGCTAGACCGCCGCGATGGCCAAGCAAGCAGGCGCATTTTTGACGATCGGAGAGCTTTCCGACGATATTGGCGTTGCCCAGCATATATTGCGTTACTGGGAAACACGCTTTCGCCAGCTCCAGCCGCTCAAGCGCGCCGGCAATCGACGATATTATCGGCCCGATGACGTCGCGCTGATCAAGAATATCCACCGCTTACTCAACGAGGACGGCTATACGATCAAGGGAGTCCAGAGGCTTCTCGCGGGCAAGAGCGCCACGCCGCTAGAACCCGTGCCGCCGGCCGCTGTACCAGACGAGACCCCCATATCGCCTGCGATACTTGACGAGCTCAAGAGCCTGCGGGCAAAGTTGACAGCCGCACTCGCCGACTAGCTCCCCTCAATTGCCAAGGCCTCGGCGATAAGCTTGCGCACATTGTCGATGCCATAGAGCGCGGCGAAGCTTCCCATGCGCGGTCCATGGCTCGTACCGAGCAAGGTTTCGTAGAGCGCCTTGAACCAGTCACCCAGCGGCTCGAAGCCATGCGTTTTGGCGATCTCGAACACCGCATTTTGGATCGCGTCGCCATCGCTATCGGCGGGCATCGCGGCCAGCGCGACATCCAAGTCGCGCAAGGCTGCCGCTTCCTTGTCGTTGGGCTCCCGCCGGTGAAGCGAATCGGCGACGAAGTCGCGGAAGTATTTGAGCGCGAAATCGATCAGTGCGTCGAGCTCGGGATGCGTTTCGCGCGAGGCGTCGGGGGCATAGCGCTGAACGAAACCCCACAACAAATCCTTGTCGTCGGTGCTCGCAACACCGACGAGATTGAGCAGCAGCGCGAAGCTGAGCGGCATATTCGCGGCAGGCGGATCGCCGGCATGGACGTGATGGACAGGGTTGCCGAGCTTCTCCTTGATCGGCTGGCCGGGATAGGCGTCGAGAAAGCGGTAATATTCGTCGACTGCCTTGGGAATGATCGAAAAGCTGAGCTGCTTGGCTTTTTTTGGGTCGCGATAGATATAGAAGCTTAGACTTTCCTGCGGTGCATAGGCCAGCCATTCGTCGATCGTCAGGCCATTGCCCTTCGATTTCGAAATTTTCTGGCCGTCCTCGTCGCGATCCATTTCGTAGATCAGCCCCTCGGGCTTGCGCCCGCCCAGCACCTTGACGATGCGGCCCGAATGGACGCCGCTGTCGGTCAGATCCTTGCCGTACATCTCATAGTCGACGCCGAGTGCGACCCAGCGCATCGCCCAATCGGCTTTCCATTGCAGCTTGGCGCCGCCGGCAAGGATGCAATGCTCGCTTCGTCCGCTATCGGGATCGTCATAGGCGATGATTCCCTTGGCTGAATCGACGACTTCGATCGGCACCTGCAACACCTTGCCGCTTGTCTTGGAGATCGGCAGCACCGGCGAGTAGGTCGCGCGGCGTTCCTCGCCCAGTGTCGGCAGCATGACGTCCATGATCGCGTCATAATTATGCAGGACATTCACCAGCTGTTCGTCGAAGCGCCCCTCAAAATAATATTCGTGGCTCGCGACGAACTCGTAGTCGAAGGCGAAATCGTCGAGGAATTGCCTGAGCAGGCTGTTGTTGTGATCGGCATAGCTATCATGACAACCGAAGGGATCGGGAACCTTCGAAAGTGGCTGGTCGATATGCTCATGGAGCATTTCGGTATGCGGCATGTTGGGCGGCACGTTGCGCATACCGTCCATATCGTCGGAAAACGCAATAAGGCGGCTGTCCCACCCGGTCAGCTCGGTCAACGCATGGCGCACCATCAGCGTCCGCGCGACCTCCTGGAAGGTTCCAAGATGCGGTAGGCCCGACGGACCATAGCCGGTTTCGAAGACGATCGGCGTGCCGCCGGGCTTGCCGTCAGGGAAGCGTTTGACCAGCTTTCGCGCCTCTTCATAGGGCCAGGCCTTATGCGTGGCTGCGATGTCGCGAAGCGCGCTCAACGGGCTTTCTCCTTGCGGCGGAAATGGACGGAGGCTAAGCAGCATAGCCGAAACCATGTCGGCGGCAAGCCCCGGATATCGGGGTTTAAGCCGACGGGTCGACAGCTTTTCCCGAACCTTCCGGGCGTATGCTTGCCCGGAGCCGGGCCGGGGCGATAGCGACACATCCTTATCGAGTTGATTTGACAGGTCCATGAAGTTTCACATTGCCAATTATCAGCTGCGCAAGAAGTTCTCGATCGACGGCTATGACGATACCTTGCCGGAACAAGGGTGGAAGCCCGATACCGACCGCGACAAGGATCTCGGAAAGCGCCTGCCGGTCGGCTGGTCGGAATACTATTACACGCTCTATCCGGGCCGTTACGAGCCGGCGATCATTTATCGGAATCTCATCCGCCTCGCGAATTATATCGAGGCCAATCCCCAAATGCGCGCGCCCTGCCTCAAGCTCGAGGAGGAGCTGATCGAACTCACCGAGGAAACGCTGACCGAACGCGACGGCAAGAAATTCGTCGCCAGC